>JAUNQL010000201.1 GCA_030536195.1 Clostridia bacterium
GAATATGAATGAACAGATTATTCGGGAAAAACAGGATTTGACTTATTTAACCTGGAGTAAGATTCGCCATTCGTCCGGTACAGCCGGATCTTTTTTAAAGGCGTATTCTGAGTTAGGTGGAAAAAAGATTTATTATAAGCTGTCAAATTATGATAATATGCACGGCGTTATCGGGCATGAGAATGTCAATGAGCTGATTATTGACCGTCTATTAACAGTTCTTGGTATAGATCATCTTAATTATCAATTGATATATTCGGATATAACAGTTAACGGAGAAATTCTGGATACTTATGTCTGCGCTTCGGAGAACTTTCGTGAGGCGGAAGAAGAAAAAATGGCTTTGGATGTTTTTTATGAGAGTGAGCATATGGATGGTGAGAGTCCTTATGATTTCTGCAGTCGTATGGGATGGGGCAAGTATATAAATCAGATGCTCGTTGTCGATTTTTTAGTTTTGAATCGTGACCGACATGGGGCAAATATTGAAGTACTGAGGAATAAGAAAAAGAAAACTGTGAGGCTTGCGCCGCTTTTTGATCACGGATTATCGCTTTTATGCAGATGTGATACGGAAGAATCAATAGAAGGCTTTGACGTTCTGGCTGATTTACAGGTTCAGAGTTTTATCGGTTCGAAATCTGCCAAGGAGAATATTAAGATGATTCCATCGAATCAGATGCCTAAACTTAATCAGCTTAAAGAAAATGACAGAGCGATTATTCTGGAAGGATTAGATGGCATTGTTTCACAAAAACTGCTTTGCAAGATTTGGGATATGATTTGGAGTAGATGGTGTTACTATGAAGATTTTTGCAATTCGAGACGATAATGATAAAAAGGGTAAAAATCTGGGATACCTGCTTTACTATGAAACAGAAAAGCGTTTCTATATTGAGCTGCCTGATAATGCTGATCCATGGGAGACTCCGCTGTTACTTTCTTCTTTTGCTGCAAGAGGTGAGAATACGGTCAATTCTTATTGGAGCAAGCTTTGGGTTCAGCAGAGAATCGTTCCTCCAGATCGTCAGAATATAGGACAGATTCTTCGCGACAATGGTTTGAAAATTTATGATGAATATGATCTGATGATGCTTTCATCGGGCAGGTGTGAGCAGGATGATTATTATCTTGTGGCGATAGATGAAAAGCTGTTGCCGAATGATATCGTTCGCAGGTTTAAGTGGAAAATCGAGGATGTGGTTCCTTTAAAAGATTTTTGCTTACTGGTTTTTTTTCGCGACGGTATAGTTAAAAAATGTGATGTAAGAAAATATATGGAGGAATCGCGGCATTTTTCCATTATTATTAATCATCAGGAATATTTTAATGATGTGCGGGTACAGACCGGCGGATATGGTGTTCAGTGGGATGATAATCAGTCGATTCCTGATTCAGTGCTTTACCAAATGGGAAAGCGGGTTCCGCTGACGGTGGAAGATTTCAGAATGCTGGCTGCCGAGCGGATTATCAATGCGGCTGAAGCGGCAGGGATTCTTGGCTGTTCAAGGCAATATGTTAATGAGCTTGTGAAGTCGGAAAAGCTGCATCCGATTAAAGCGACAGAGAAGAATACGCTGTTTATGAAGAACGAGGTCATGCAGAGGAAGTGGAATACATAAAGGTTTCACATACGAAATAAAAAAAAATAGGGATTTTTTTGCCCCATTTGATTCCATAATATCATATTGAAAAGAGATTTTCAATTCGCAGAATGACTGAACTTTCTAATAAAAAGTTCGGTCATTTTGTCAATAGAAATAATCATGTACAAGGTGT
>JAUNQL010000202.1 GCA_030536195.1 Clostridia bacterium
AGGTTTTGATGCAATCATTCCAAAGATGCTCTCAAACCTATCACCAGTACTTATTGGTATTACTTTGATCCTTGTAATGTCTGCTTCAATGTCAACTTTGTCATCACTTGTTTTGACATCTAGCTCAACACTTACTCTTGACTTTATCAAGCCTTTGATACTTGACAAGAAGGGTGCAGGCGAGAAGGCAGAACTCTCAATTATCAGAGTGTTTATTGCAGTATTTATTATTATTTCAGCTGTTATTGCTGTTTTACAGTACAAGTTTAACGTAGCATTTATTGCTCAGCTTATGGGTCTTTCTTGGGGTGCTCTTGCAGGTTCATTCCTTGCACCATTCCTTTACAGCCTATACTGGAAGCGCACAACCAAGGCAGCTTGCCTTACAAGCTTTGCTTGGGGCTCACTCCTTATGCTTGCAAACATGTTCTTCAAGAGCGCGTTCCCAGCAATCCTTCAGAGCCCAATCAACTGTGGCGCATTTGCTATGATTGGCGGACTTGTTATCGTTCCTATCGTTAGCCTCCTTACTAAGGCTCCATCTGATGAAAAGGTTGAGTCAGTATTTAATTGCTACGACAAGAAGGTTATGGTTCCAATTACAGAGGCATTGTCAGAAGGAGACGATTGACTTTTACTTTAAGATGTGATAACATATCGAGCGTGATAGAGGCGCACCTAAGATTAGTACTACGATCAATGGCTGCCAAAGCTGCGTAGGAAAGGTGAGGGTGCCGAAGTGGACACAGTGGCACGTGTCTTGCTGGCAGTGTGGGAAATACCCACGGTGCTGTCGCAGAAATGCGGAGAGCTATCCCTTGAATTGCATATTTATTATTATGTATTTTCGGGACAGTTGCATTTTTGCGACTGTCCCAATTTAATTTGTAGTAAATGACATTTTGTCAAAGGAGTAATAAATATGAAGAATACAGTTTTTAAAGGTGTAGCAACAGCTATAATCACACCGATGAATGAGGATGGCTCTATTGACTACGAGAGCTTTGGCAGACTTATTGATTGGCAGATTGAGCAGGGCGTAAATGCCATTGTATCAGTAGGTACAACTGGTGAGGGCTCAACTCTTGATGACGAAGAGCATAAGGAAGCAATGAAGTTCACAGTTGATAAGGTAGCTGGTCGTGTTCCTGTAATCGCAGGAACAGGTTCAAACGACACTGCTTATGCTATCCAACTTACAGAGTATGCATGCGAAATAGGCGCTGATGCTATGCTCCTTGTAACACCTTATTACAATAAGGCAACACAGGAGGGACTCTATCAGTCATTCAAGGTTATTGCCGAGCATTCAACCAAGCCTTGTATTCTTTATAACGTACCATCTCGTACTGGTTGTAACCTTCTCCCATCAACAGTTTTGAGACTTGCACAGGATGTTCCAAACATCGTTGCTGTTAAGGAAGCATGTGGTAATCTCTCACAGGTAGCAGAACTCTGCGCACTCTGTGGAGATATCATTGATGTTTATTCTGGTAATGACGATCAGATTCTTCCAATACTCTCACTCGGTGGCAGTGGTGTTATCTCGGTTCTCTCTGATATCATGCCAGCTGAGACAGTTGAGATGTGTGAAGCATTCTGGAGAGGCGATATGGACAAGGCTCGTTCTTTACAGCTTGGTCTCTTGCCACTTATTGATGCACTCTTTAGCGAAGTAAACCCAATCCCTGTAAAGGCTGCTTGTGCTGCTATGGGCTTTGGTGGTAATTACCTTCGCCTTCCTCTTACTCCTATGAACAAAGACAAGGAAAAAG
>JAUNQL010000051.1 GCA_030536195.1 Clostridia bacterium
AGTTGCCAAGGTAGAGGCAGCCAAGGCTAAGAGACGTGTAGTTGACGGCCACGCTCCAATGCTTAACAGCAAGGACCTTGATAAGTATCTAAGCTATGGCATAGGTTCAGACCACGAGTGCTCAAATGAGGCCGAGGCTAAGGAGCGTATCAGCAAGGGCCAGTACATCATGGTTCGTGAGGGTACAGCTGCCAAGAACCTTGACGCTCTCTCACCACTCTTTGAGGAGCCATGGAACCGTCGTGCAGTACTCTGCACAGACGACAGACACCCAGCTGACTTGCTCGCACAGGGCCACATCGACAACGTTGTTCGTCGTGCCCTTGAAAACGGTGCTAAGCCAGTGGTTGCTATCCGTATGGCTACAATTCAGCCAGCACAGTACTTCGGCCTTGCCGATGTAGGCGCTATCGCTCCTGGCTATCGCGCAGACATCCTTGTACTTAACGACCTTGATGCTATCGACATCTGTGATGTCTATGCTGCTGGTTCACTTGTAGTATCAAACAAGGAAGTTCAGCCATTTGACATTCCAAGTGCTGATGCTTCACTTGACGCTATGGTTCGCAACTCAATCCACATGGATGAGGTTGTACCAGGCTTCTTGAAAATTGACGCAACTGGCAAGAAGGTTTGCCGTGTTATAGACGTTGTCCCAGGACAACTCCTCACAAACGAGGCACAGCTTACAGTTGACTTTGATAACGGCAACAACGGTATCGATGTTGCACAGGATATCTTAAAACTCGCTGTTATCGAGCGCCACCGTGGCACAGGCCACAGGGGCCTCGGATTTATCCGTGGCATTGGCCTCAAAGCCGGCGCTATCGCTGCAACAGTATCTCACGACTCACACAACCTCATCGTTATCGGCACCAACGATGCCGATATGGAGAAGGTTTCAAACTACATCCGTGAGATCGGCGGTGGCAGCGCTATCGTCGTAGACGGCGAAGTTGTGGCATCAATGCCACTCCCAATCGCTGGCCTTATGACAGATAAGCCAGCTGAGGTTATCGCGCAGGAGAACGAGACAATCCGTGCTAAGGTAAATGAGATCGGTGTTAACTCTGGCATCGAGCCATTCATGAACATGGCTTTCGTATCCCTTCCAGTTATCCCATCACTCAAGATGAGCACACAGGGCCTCGTTGACGTAGATAAATTCGAGCGCGTAGACCTCTTCGTTTAATAGAAATTAAAAGAGCGGCCATTCGGCCGCTCTATTTTTTTGCCTATTTAGTTTAGGACGAAGCAGAGCCAGTTCTCTGACTGGTGTCGCTCCAAGATGTTAAAACCATATTGGTTGAAAGCACTGAGGACATCGTCCTCACGTGAGTCGATAATGCCCGAGACAATGAAGATGCCACCTGGCTTCATGAACTGTCTCGCATTTTGACAGAAGAGGATGATGATGTCAGCGACGATATTTGCCACAACTACGTCGAATTGACCGTGTACTTGCTCCGTCATATCGCCACAGTAGATGGTATATTCCGGTTCTGTAAAGGCATTGGCCTTGCCATTCTCGACTGCTGTCTTGGTTGCAAGCTCGTCAATGTCCACACCTACGGCATTTTTGGCGCCGAGCAACAGGGCTGAGAGGGCTAAAATGCCGGAACCGCAGCCAAGGTCCAGGACGGATTCGCCACCGCTGATTTTCTGCTCGAGGGTTTCGAGGCAGAGGCGGGTGGTGTTGTGGGTGCCTGTACCAAAGGCGAGGCCTGGTTCAAGCAGGAGGACTTTTCTGTCCTTTGGATCATAGTCGGTCTCCCAAGATGGGCAGATGGCGAGTTTCTCGCCAATCTCGATTGGGTGGAAGTTCTCCTTCCACTTGTTTTGCCAGTCCTCATTTTTGATGAGGCCCTGGTCGATTTCATTTTTGATACCTTCGGAGTTGAGCCTGTCGGTGAGGAAAGATATCGCCTCAGCTGGGTTCTCATCCGGTTTGATGTATATGTGGATGTAGCCGATACTCTTGTCCTTTTGGAGCAACTCCTCGTCTATAAGGTCGATGTGAGCTATCTCCCAGGACTCCTCCTCAAGGGTACGATAGTCCTCGATATAGATGCCGTATGGCACGGTCATGTTGGCGATGTCCGCCACACGGTCGATGTCATCGGCATTAATTTTTATCTTGATCTCGGTCCAGTCAGCGTCTGGACCAAAGTCGATATAGGCGTTGTTATCGCTCATATTATTCCTCGATTAAATTGGCCTGTGGTTTGATCTCCTTGCGGCCGTGATTATAGATTCGAACGTTGTCGAGTGCCCACTGACGGGATGTGAGTGTGCCTGGTTCCACCTCGGAAGCGAACTCGGAAATCTCATATATTTTGGCGTCAAGGTCGTCGAGCATGTTGAGGACAGAGGCCTCAAGGAACATTGGACGAACTGCTGCGCCAAACTCTGGATTGCCGTGGTGGGAGAGGAGCATGTGCTCAAGGAGCAATGTCTTCTCCTCTGGAATCTGTAACTCCTCCGCTGTCTTGCGGACGATGAAGGCGCCACGAACAAGGTGACCGACAAGGTTGCCATCGATCGAGTACTCACTGGCAACGCCCAGTGAGGAGGACTCGATTTCAACGAGCTTGCCGATGTCGTGGAGTGCGGCGCCTGAAAGGAGGAGGTCACGATCAAGTTGTGGATAGACCTCACATACCTTGAGTGCGGTTGTCATGATTGAGAGTGTATGGAAGAGGAGACCGCCACGCATAGCGTGATGGAGGCGGAGTGCTGCTGGGTAGTAGAGGAGCTTGTCCTTGTTGTCCTCATATACCTTAAGGCAGACTTTCTTAAGGTCCTCATCGCTAAAGCGACAGATGAGTTCGCAGATTTTCGCGAACATGTCTTCTGGCTTGTAGTCAGCGGACTTGACATAGTCCGCAATGTTTACATTGTCCTGGGCTGTTGCAAGGCGGATGAGTTCAATCCTCATCTGTGGCCTGCCGTTGTACTCGGAGATTGTGCCGCGCACCTTTACAAGGTCGCCGGCATTGAAATCACCGTCAACATAGTCCCAAAACTTGCCGTTAATCTCGCCGTCCTTGTCGGCGAGGTCTATATCAAGATACTTGCCACCTTTGGTTGACACTTTTACCTCCGCCTGTTTAACAATGGCGAAGCCATCAACCTTGTCGCTACCCTCTTTGATTGGTTTAAAATTCATTAAAAACACCTCACCTAGGATTATATCAAAACTATGGTAAAGTATCAATTTTTGTGATAAAATCTTTTTATTATTTTCATTTTTAAGGAGTGTATTATGAAGGATACATTCAATACCGTAGAAGTTGCCAGTGGCGTACGTGTCTGCTCGTACGAGACAGACCGTTTTACAACTGGCAGGATATCCTTTAATATCGCAGTTCCTCTTTCAGAGGATAGGGTTAGTGCAAACTCTATGATTGCATTTATCTTAAACCGTTCGTCCAAGGACTATCCAACATACAGGGAACTTAACAAGAAACTCGCATCACTCTATGGTGCGACACTCACACCAACTGTTGCCAAGTTTGGTGACACCCAGCTTATCCGCATCTCTATGTCAATGATAGGCAACAAGTTTGCCTTTGACGATGAGGATATCATGCTCTCATGTGCGAAGCTCTTGTTTGACGTAATATTCAGTCCAAATGCTGTGGATGGCGCTTTTGTGGAATCCGAGGTTGAGGCTGAGCGCAGGCTTGCGCTCGAGCGCCTTGCAACCTCTATGAACGACAAGCGCCGCTATGCCCTCGACCGTATGGTTGAGGAGATGTTTGTTGGCGAGCCGTACAGACTCAATCCGCTCGGTACATTCGACGGATTGTCAGCTGTTACAGGCGAGTCGATTTATAGCGCATATAAGGACGCTATAACTGGTGGTCGCATCCAAGTTGATGTCTGTGGTTCAGTTGATGCTGATGCAGTTGCTGACTTGCTTGAGACATACCTTGAGGGTGTTGAGCGCAACCCAGTTATGCTCTTTACTTCTGTCCTTTACTCGGCTGATGAGGTCCGCCGAATCGAGGAGGAGATGGTAGTAAATCAGGGCAAGCTCGTTATGGGACTCAGAGCGGGCATGGCTGATGAGGCAGACTATCCAAAGATTAAAGTTATGTGCGACCTCTTCGGCGGTGGCACATACAGCCGACTCTTCTCGGTTGTTCGCGAGCAGATGAGCCTTTGCTACTACTGCTCCGCTCGCGTTTACCGCAACAAGGGCTTTATCGTTGTCCAGAGCGGTGTTGAAAACGAGAACGCTGAGACAGCAATTACCGAGATTCAAAACCAGCTTAAGTATGTTGCAACAAGCATTACAGAGGATGACCTCGTAATGTCCAAGCGTGCGATTATTGATTCAAACAAGACTATCTGTGATACGCCTGACTCAATTGACGGCTGGCTCTTTACACAGATTTTAGACGATGAGATTGAGACTCCAGAGCAACACTCTGACAGGATCAATGCTGTAACACTTGACGATGTCAAGGAAGTACGTGAAATTAAAAATGAACTTCTCGACTGCTCCTATTTCGAGATAACACACGACAATGGTCTTACAATCTTTGTCTATCCTAAGGAGGGCTATTCCTCAACCTACGCTATCTTTGGTACTGACTACGGCTCAATCGATGCCGATGGCATACCAAATGGCACAGCACACTTTTTGGAGCACAAGCTCTTTGAATCAGATGAGGTTGATGCCTTTCAACTCTTTGCCCAGACAGGCGCATCTGCCAATGCCTATACGACATTTGACAGGACATGCTACCTCTTCTCCTGTGGCGACAACTTTAGGGACAACCTCAAGATTTTGCTCGACTTTGTAACCCATCCTTATTTCACTGAGGAGACGGTTCAGAAGGAGCAGGGTATCATAGGCCAAGAGATTAGAATGTACCAGGATGAGCCATCATGGCAGGTACTTTTCAATCTCCTTCGTGCAGCCTATGTAAATCACCCAGTTAGAATTGACATCGCTGGTACAGTTGAAAGCATTGCTGAGATTAATGCAGAGATGCTCTATGGTTGTATCGACAAGTTCTATAACTTAAACAATATGTCCCTTGCCTGTGTAGGTAACACAAGCGTTGAGGAAGTGCTCTCGGTTGTAGATGAGGTCCTTGGCACAGAGGCACGTCCAGGTGAGTGCGTCAGTCGTCACTTTGACGAGCCGGACAAGGTAGGCCAGTCTTACATCGAGGAGCGCATGGCAGTGGCAATGCCACAGTTTGCATTCGGTTTCAAGGAGCCAACTGTGGACGCTCGCCCAACACTTCGCGAGCGCATCCTCTCAGCCCTCATTAACGAGTGCGTCTTTGGTGAGACAACGGAGTTTTACAACAAGCTCCTTGATGATGGCTATATCTCACAGAGCTTTGGCGCCGAGTACTTCACCGGCCCAGGTTACCGCTTGACCATCTTCACAGGCGACAGCCGTGACCCACAGTATGTCGCTGAGGAGATCAGACTTCGTGTAAACGAAGTTTTGAGGGACGGCATCGACAAGGATGATTTCGAGCGCTGTCGCCGTGCACACTACGGCCATGCTATCGACGGACTTGCAAATGAGCTTGTAATGTCCAAGTTCGAAAACTTCAAGCTCTTCGACGAGATTGATATTTACAAGAGCATCACAATCGACGAGGCGAATGAACGCTTAAATCGTATGTTTGATGTCAACAACTGCACATTGTCAGTTGTTTTACCAAAGGAGTAATTTTATGAGTGACTACACAGTCGTATATTTCAATGCGATTAAACGTGGATTTTCTATTCCATCGACACTGGTTGATTTCTCAATCGGTTCGCTGGACTTCTCAATCAAGTGGTACGGTGTCCTTATTGCCACCGGTTACCTCCTTGCATTGATTTTCTGTACTAGGCTTGCCAAGCGCGCCAAGATAGATGTTGACGCACTCTATGACGCCATCATCTGGGGCACAGTTGGCGGCATCATCGGTGCACGCGCATACTATGTGCTTTTCAACCTTGAGTACTACATGGCAAATCCATCTCACATACTCAACATCGGCGAGGGAGGACTCGCCATCTACGGCGGCATCATCGGCGCAGTCATCGCAGCACTGATAGTTTGCAAGATTCGCAAACTTCATCCGCTCGACTGCCTGGACCTTGCCTCCGTCGGTTTCCTGATGGGTCAGGGCCTCGGTCGCTGGGGTAACTTCACCAACCAAGAGGCATTTGGTACCAACACCAATTTGCCTTGGGGTATGCTCAGTGACAAGACAACCGAGTACCTTATCGACCATCAGGACTTTATGGTCAGCCATGGCCTGACCGTCAGCCCTTATGAGGGCGTGCACCCAACGTTCCTCTATGAGTCACTCTGGTGCCTTTTGGGCTTTGTCCTTCTCTACTTCATGTTTAAAAACCACAGGAAGTATCGCGGACAAATCGCCCTTGCGTACGGTGCGTGGTACGGCCTCGAGCGAGGACTTGTTGAGGGCCTGCGTACCGACAGCCTCTACATCCCAGGCACGGACATTAGGATCTCTCAGATTTTATCTATTGCACTTTGCATAGTATGTTTGGTAATATTAATTGTGAACTTAGTAAGACACAAGACAACTGACTTTGACACAGAGGAGATAGAGAGCGATGAGCAAGAAGAAAAAGAATGAAATCGTAGAAGAGCTTTCTAAGAAGGAACTCAAGGCCAAGGCTAAGGAAGAAAAGGCCAAGGCTGAGGAGGAGAAGCGTCAGGCAAAGCTTGCTGCAGAGGCTGCAGTAAAGGCTAAGAAGAAAGCCAAGAAAAAAGCCAAGACACAGAAGAAGATTAAGAAAGTTCTCAAGAAACAATTCTTTAACAAGAAAAAGGCAAAGCAAAAGAAAAAGGCTTTGGGCCGCTTATAATTTGTGAAAAGGGAGTCAAGTTTTTTCTTGACTCCTTTTATTACGCGTGTTATAATACACGTTGCCGCATATTCTGGGTGGGCCTCTGAAAGCCCATAAGTAAAGCAATTTCACCCATCGTAGCGAGACTTTAAAAAAGGAATGAAAACACATGTACGCAGTTGTAGAAACAGGCGGAAAACAGTACAAGGTTTCCGAAGGCGACATCATCTTCGTTGAGAAGCTCGACGTAGAAGCAGACGCTAAGGTTGCACTTGACAAGGTTCTTGCTATCGGTTCTGACAAGGGCATCAAGGTTGGTACTCCTTATATCAAGGGTGCTGCTGTTGAGGCTAAGGTATTAAAGAACGGCAAGGCAAAGAAAGTACTTGTAATGACTTACAAGCCAAAGAAG
>JAUNQL010000203.1 GCA_030536195.1 Clostridia bacterium
TTTCGCAACGGCAACAGATACGGAAAAATATCCCAACGGCAGACTGCCGGATTCAGCCAAGTTTTCCGTAGAGGAGTCTATTCACGCATTTACATGGAAAAATGCCGAACGAATGCGTTTATTGGATAAAATAGGTTCTATTGAAGTAGGAAAACGTGCCTGTCTTGTAGTGTTGGATAAGGATATTTTCACAATTCCTGATGAAGAAATCAGCACAATAGACCCTGTATGTCATTATTTTGACGGTGAGGAGCTTCATATTCCTAACCCTCTGAAACAGTAAAATTACCCGAAAATAGCCTGCCGTTTTGATATGCACCCCAAAAGTTAGACACTTTTCGGGGTGTATATTTTTATGAAAAAAACAGGCAGAAAAGCCAAGAATTATAGCGCAGATTTCAAAATAAATGTTATAATAGATATGCGTACAAACCATTTGAATTATCACGAAACAGTCAGGAAATACAATTTAGGCGATTCCCGAGCGATGCTGAGAAACTGGGAACGCATATATTTGGAAGAAGGAGCCGAAGGACTTATGAAAGAGCGACGTGGCAGAGCCAGTGCCGCCGGCGGAACAAGGAAAGGCAGACCGCCGAAGCTGGATAAAAAGGTAGAAGAAGATTTAATAGCCGAGAATCAGCGTCTTCGCATGGAGATGGACTACATAAAAAAACTGAGTGCCTTAGTTCTTGCGGAAGAGCAAAAGAACGGCAAAAAGCAGTAATAGTCTCTGAATTAAGGCAAATATATCCGCTGAAAGATATATTGAAACTTTCCGGTATGTCCCGAAGCACATATTACTATTATCTGAAACATCCTAATACAGATAAATATGTGCGTGAGAAGCAAGAGATAATAAAAATATTCAATGCAAATAAAGGGAGATATGGTTATCGTAGAATATTTGCGGAAATGCGAAATAATGGGTATTGTATTAACCATAAAACCGTACAAAAGCTGATGAAAGAACTCGGATTGAAAGGCAAACAACGAAAAAATGCACAATACCATTCATACAAGGGAACGGTCGGCAAGGTTGCCGATAATATCCTTAATAGAGATTTTAATTCTTCAAAGCCGTTTGAAAAGCTCACAACTGATATTACGCAATTTAATGTTTGTAATGAAAAGGTTTATCTTTCACCGGTTATGGATTTGTTTAACAGAGAAATAGTTTCATATTCCATTTCACTTAGTCCGAATTTTTATCAGATAAGAGAAATGCTTGACAAACTTTTTGAAAAATTGCCTGCTGATGCAAGACCGATTTTTCATTCCGATCAAGGCTGGCAATACCAACATACCGAATACCAACGGCTATTAGCAGAGCATAACATAACACAAAGTATGTCACGAAAAGGAAATTGTATGGACAACGGAGCAATGGAAAACTTCTTCGGGCGTTTGAAAGTAGAAATGTTCTACGGTGAAAAATTTGAAAGCGTTAGCACTTTTATTGACAAATTGAAAGAATACATTTATTACTACAACAACAAAAGGATTTCAACAAAATTAAAAGGAATGAGCCCGGTACAGTACCGAACTCATTTATATGCAAATTAATATTTGATTTTTGTCTAAAATTTGGGGGTCACTTCAAAAACCTAAATGAGTGATAAAACAGTTAAATAAAAAAAGGGACCGCAAAGGTCCCAATTAAAAAATCATTTTTCCCCTCGTTTCACTTCATCCCAAACTTTATCCATTTCTTCCAGAGAGCAGTCTTTCAGTTCATTGCCCTCGG
>JAUNQL010000204.1 GCA_030536195.1 Clostridia bacterium
CGCCAACAGACAACCCAATTATTGAGTCTATTAATGGTTGGATCAAAGAAGAACTGTATATTGACTTTGGATTATACAAATGCGAAGACGTTCCAAAACTCATTGATGAATATGTGCAATATTTCAACAATGAGCGTTACTCAACCAAGTGCAAAGGAAAAGCCCCAGTTCAGTATCGAACTGAACTGGGGTATTAGGACCTTTTTTAGTGTCTACTTTTTGTTGACAACTTCAGCAGTTTGCTGGAGTCCTTTGCTTTTTTCTTTATTTTCTTGTCCACTCAATAACACCGTTTGTTGTGTTGGCTTGAGCTTTGATCATCTCAGTGATGGCGTTGAGGTCGGCTAAGGCTGCGTTCATGTCAGCGTATGAGCCACCAATTGTTAAAGCTTGACCACTGCCATCCTGTTCTTGATAGTTAAGCTTGAGATAAATTTTTTGATTGTAGGTAACCTCAATATTAAATTCACAGATGTTGTTGAAATTAATTAAGGTTGATTCCTCTGCGTTGTTGAATTTGAAAAATAACATTTTGGTTCCTCCTATTCATTAAAGAGAATGCAGGCGCTGTAGGTGATAGTTTTCTCGCCGTAGTTGTACTGTGCGCCAGCGTCCTTGCAAACTTGCGAGACGAGGAGGCCATAGCCCTCCATGGAGGAGATGGCTTTCTCTGGCATCCTGCAAGGTTCTGGATAGGCGCAACTTTTGCAACGGCGACAGCCGCCTGCGCCTAGGAGCAAGAAATCAGCGTCTGTCTCTATGAGGTTGTCATAGAGCTGATAGACGAGTTTGTTGTGCTCCTCGCCTACATCCTTGTACGCCTTGATATCTATCACAGATCTGAGTTTGCCTGTGGTCTGGAGGAGGATGCCTTTGGTATATGATGACATCTTAACTTGGCACTCCTCTACTGTGCCACAGTAAGGTGGGCAGGACCAGTTCTTGCCGTATGCGCGGCACTTGTCCTCCGCACACATGTCACGAACAGCCTGTTTTGCCTCTAGTATCTGTGGGTCAAACTCAGTTACATGAGTGAAACCTATTTTCTCTATCTCTGCTTTATAATCCATGTTAACTTTCAACCCTTGATAGGAATGCTTTAAGCCTGTCTGTCTGTGGATTGTTGATAAGGTCCTCTGCCTTGCCCTGCTCGGCAATGACACCCTTATCCATGAATATGATATTCTCAGCAACATCGCGCGCAAACGCCATCTCGTGCGTTACGATTATCATAGTCGTCTTGTCCTCTGCGAGCTCGCGAATTACCTTAAGTACTTCGCCAGTGAGCTCTGGGTCAAGAGCGGATGTAGGTTCATCGAAGCAGAGGATGTCAGGATTAAGTGCAAGCGCACGTGCGATAGCAACGCGCTGTTGCTGACCACCTGAGAGCTGATGAGGATAGTGATCTGCACGATCCCCCAAGTTCATCTTCTCAAGAAGTGCGAGTGCATTAATCGCAATCTGTGCATGGATTTCCTTTTTATTTTCTTTATAGTTTGGGTCCTCCTTCGCAAGAAGCTCAGGAGCAAGCATAACGTTCTCAAGTGCCGTGTACTGTGGGAAGAGGTTAAAGTTTTGGAATACAAGTCCAAAATGAAGTCTCTTCTTGCGTACATCCTTTTCAAGCTGAGTTGATGGGTCATCTGAATCAAACATCAACTCATCTCTGACATACATCTTACCACCGCTTGGCTGCTCAAGGAAGTTAAGGCAACGGAGAAGCGTTGTCTTACCAGAACCAGAA
>JAUNQL010000052.1 GCA_030536195.1 Clostridia bacterium
ATCAATGAGTGTGCCCTTTTCCTTGCAGTCACCAACTATTCTCTTTATCGGTGCTGGATCCGGACTGACCATAGCGATGATGCGGTCCGCATTCACAGAGTTACCAAAACCAATATTTAAAAGTTTCATTTTAACGCCTACTCTATGTTCTGAACTTGTTCTCTAATCTTCTCAACCTCTGCCTTGATATCAACAACAACCTTGTTGATTTCAAAGTCAGATGCCTTTGAGCCAATAGTGTTGGCCTCACGGTTGATTTCCTGTACAAGGAAATCCATCTTGCGGCCTATTGCCTCGGTTGAATTGAACATATCCTTGAGTTGCTCAATGTGGCTGCGGAGTCTAACTGTCTCCTCATCCACTGCAACCTTGTCTGCATAGATAGCTGCCTCCTGAAGGAGTCTTGCCTCGTCGACAGTTGTGTCTCCGAGAAGTTCTGCGATACGAGCCTTGAGCTTTTCGTTGTACTCGCGCACCGTTTCAGGTGAGCGTTCCTCAACGAAAGCAACCTTGTCGAGTATCGCATCAGCGCGACCGCAGATATCATCGCGAAGCTTTAAGCCCTCGCGTTCGCGCATTGCAATAAAGTTGTCAGTTGCAACCTCGAGTACAGCCTTTACTGCCTCCCAGATTGCATCCTCATCTGCCTCCTCCTTATGTACAGAGAGTACATCAGGAAAACGAGTGAGTGTTGATGCTGAGATATCACTCTTGAGGTCATATGTCTCAGAGAGATCATTAAGTGCATCAACGTATGCCTTTGCAAGTGAATGGTTTACCTTGACTACTACGTCATCAGAATCAAGCGCCTCAATTGTTACGTTGCACTCGATCTTGCCTCGTGCAACACGACCCTGAAGGTATGTCTTGATCTTCTCGTCAAGGAAGCCATAAGTTCTTGGTACTCTTGAGTAAAGCTCAAAGTACCTATGGTTCACACTCTTGAGTTCAACTGATACGAAGAGTGCATCAGTCTCACTTTGAGCGCGACCAAAACCTGTCATGCTTCTTGCCATATTAAATCTCCTTTATTTCATCGCACGCTTTAGGGACTTGAGTTCCTGTGGCGTGAGCTCGCGCCATTTGCCCTGTGGCAACATGCCGAGCTTAACTGGACCTATCTGTACACGCTTAAGTCGTGCAACAGTGAGACCGCACTCCTCGCACATCTTGCGAATCTGGCGGTTTCGGCCCTCGATTAATACTATTTCCATGACAACGCGATTCTTCTCCTCTGATAGCACGTGGATATCAGCAGGGAGTGTCTTCTTGCCGTCAATCATGATTCCAGTTGTGAGCCTATTGAGGATATCCTCATTGATGGCAGGCCTTACTGTAACCCTATATGTCTTTGGCACATGCTTTGAAGGATGTGTCATATTATTCGCAAATTCACCGTCGTTTGTAAGGAAAAGCAAACCCTCTGAGTCCTTATCAAGTCGACCAACTGGGTATACCCTTACACCGACATCTTCAACAAGGTCCGCCACACAGCGACGTCCTTGCTCATCGCTCATCGTGGTTACAAAACCACGAGGCTTGTGAAGCATAATGTACTTCATCTCTGTTTCGGCGGAGATCTTCTCGCCCGAAACAGTTACTTTATCGTTGTCAGGGTCAACCTTATCGCCTATCTGAGCGACCTTGCCATTGACCTTGACCTTGCCTTTTGCAATCAGTTCCTCTGATTTGCGGCGGCTTGCAATTCCGCAGTCCGCCATATACTTTTGCAGTCTAATTTTCTCGTCTGCCATGCCAAAAATCCCTTCTGTCAAGTACCCTTAAAATACGACTAATGCGGGGCTGAATAGTTCAGCCCCGCTATATATTAGCCCGTAATTAGTCCTTTTTGATAAGACCTGTTACCTTGTCGAACATCTCTGGTACAAGGTTAACCATTCTCTCTGCAGCATTGTCATATGCTGTGATGTGTTTGAGTGTTACCTGTCCGTTCTGGATAAGAAGGAAAGCAACTGGTGTGATTGTAACGCCAGCTCCGCCTGCGCCACCGAAGAGCTCCTTAGAACCCTTTGTTGGGAAGTCTGTACCGCCGCTTGCGAAACCATAAGTAACCTTTGATACAGGGATGATTGTAAGACCAGACTCTGTATATACAGGCTCACCGATGATTGTGCTAACGTCAATCATATCCTTAACTTTTTCGATTGTTGTTTGGAGCATTCCTGCTGCTGCTGTTTCTTTCATTTTAAGCACCTCTATTTAATGATTTAGTTCATTTCTTTGTTTGCTTTCTTTGTCTCCTTATAATCACGATAGAAGACAAAGGCTGATTTGCCAAGTTTTGGCACCATACCAATGAATGGTGTAAGTAGTGTCAAAGGTCTAAGAGCTATTACGGTGTGAATTTCTCCACTATTTTTGTTTGCAAGATAATCAGGTGTCATGTCGAGACTTACGTCGCCAACTGTGAGACTGTTAGTTATCTTGCCGAGTGCAGGATAAAGTACTGCACCGATGCGTCCGAACTTAAGAGCTGTCTCGGCAGCATCGTCGCCGCCTATTACAAGTCCTACGTTCAAGCGTTTGATATTGATTTTTTTAGCTACTTTACCAAGAGTTGTTCCGGTTGTACTACCAAGCGATGTGATGAGTGCAACGATTGAATCGAATGAGAAACCAGATAAGAAATCCTTGACCTTGTCAAAGGTACCTGGTACGTCAGCAGCCTGGAATGATGTCTTAATGTCATCAATCTTGGATGCTTCCTTCTTGTTTACAACCTCTGGCCAAGGCTTACCAGCCTCCTCCGCTTTGACAGCGGCCTCATACTGAGCCTCTGCACGTGGGAGCTCAACATCAAGTCTTGCTTCCTCGGTTGCAATACGAGCTTCTTCCTCTCTGATGAAGACTTCTGTGTCAAAATCCTTTTGAGCTGACGTCTTCTCCTTGGACTCAGCCATCTTCTCACTAGCGGTATTCTTTGCCTTCTTAGTGAGCTTGTCAATGGTAGGTCCAAACCAACTTCTAAGTCTACCCATCAGTTTGGCACGTTTTGCCTTTTTCTTCTCAGTGAACATCTCAGGGTAAATTTTCAATTTGATTATTCCGTACTTGACCCAAAACTTTTTGAGACCCGGTGCATACTCAAAGCCAACTTGGATTTTAACCCAAAGGGCAAAGAGGACAAGGCCGACTATCAAAACTACGAGGACAATTACGATAGCGATAATCAAAAAGAGAATTTTAAGAAATGCCAATTAATCAACACCTCCCCCTTATATTTAATTTTGAACAATTACCCGCTTAATTTTCTTCCTCTAATTCCGGGGTATCCGAAACGTCGGTGTCTTCCCCTTGTTCCGGTTCTTCTTCAGTACCCGGAAGTGCAGGAAGCTCATCAAGCGATTCTATACAAAAGCAGCGTAAGAACGCTTCTGTTGTACCATAAACAATTGGTCTACCTGGGAGGTCGAGTCGACCCTTCTCCTCGATAAGACCTTTTTCGTCGAGCGACGCGATAACGCCGGAGCAGTCAACGCCACGGACTTGTTCTACGAAGGACTTGGTAACCGGTTGGTTGTAAGCAACAACCGCAAGTACTTCGAAGGCCGCCTGTGACAGCGGAACATTGCGTCGCATCTCGAGTACAGTGCGTACCTCGTTTGAGAACTCGGTACGAGTGCACATCTGGAACTTGTCGCCTAGGTGGAGAATACAGATGCCGCCTTGGCGCTCATCGTACTCGGCCTTGAGGTTTAGGAGAACTTGCTCAGCAAGTTCTGGCTCTATCTCGAGCGCATTCGCAAGTCTAGTAACTGGCACTGGATCGCCAGCGGCAAAGAGTATTGCCTCTACACTAGCTTGTAATGTCTTTGCGTTCAAGTTGACGCCCCCTAATCCTTCTGGTTTTTGAGTACAAGTGTCATCTCGTCGCCATCGCCCTCCGCAGTGACACGCTTAGCTTTGACAAGTTCAAGCACTGCAAGGAAGGTCGCTACCATATCGGAGCGCGACTCTGATGCCTCAATAAGTGATTTGAAATTCATATCGCCTCCGCGAAGTGCGCGGCGAAGAATGAAAATAATCTTGGATGAAACTGAAACAATCTTCTTAGAAACAATCTCGGTGAATGAGGTCACTGGTGGTGGAAGCTTACGCTTGCCCTTGCCAAGTGCCGAGATGTATGCCGAGAAAAGTTCATCTGGCTCATGAAGAAGCCTGTATGTGTTGTCCCTGTCGATTGTGTCAGGTTTACGGCTTAAGTAATCAAAGCCGTTGGCCTCGTCCTGGAGCTTGCCTGCCATAATCTGGCAATCGCGATACTCAAGGAGTTCGCCAGTGAGCTCAGCCTTGAGCTCGTCAGCTTCCTCGTGCTTTGGAAGAAGTGACACTGTCTTGATGTATACAAGACGTGCAGCCATCTCCAAGAACTCGGATGCTACCTCCATATCAGACTCCTGCATCTGGCGTACATAGTCAGTGTACTGATCCACGAGTGTGACAATTGGAATGTCCATAATATCTAGCTTGTGCTTGGTAATGAGACTGAGGAGCAAATCCATTGGACCCTCAAATACCTCAAGCTTGTAGTTAATCTTGTCCATCACGTCACCTCAAGAACAATGAGAATGGCAACGCAGACAAGAATGAAAACAATGTCATAATCAAGTCCGCTAAGAGACTGATTGGCTTGGTGATGATACCGCTAAAGAGCAAGATGATAACTATGATTGAAATCATCTGCTGATTAGCCATGATCTTGTACTCGGTCTCAGAGCTGATGAATGCACGAAGGACTGTGAAGCCGTCGAACATTGGAATCGGCAAGAGATTGAGTACGCCGAGCCAAATGCTAATTTGTGCACAAGTTGAGAAAAAGATGATAACCGCTTGACCAATCACCATATTACAAAAATGTGGAGCAAGTGCGCCAAGCATCGTTGCAATGAAAATGAAGAGCCAGCCCATGAGCAAGTTTGAAATAGGACCAGCTGCGGCAACAAGTGCCATATCCTTTTTCTCGTTCTTGAAAGCGTAAGGGTTAACCTGGCAAGGTCTACCCCATCCAAAACCGATAAGAGCAATCATCACAGCACCGACTGGGTCAATGTGAACCAGTGGGTTGAATGTGAGTCGGTCCTTAACGGAGTGGTCGCCAAGCTTGTATGCAGCCCACGCATGAGCAAGCTCATGAACTGGGATGGATACGAAAACAAGGAATACAGCAGCTACTACTGTTACTGCAATGGTCAAGACGTCGCCGCTAAACAAAGCAGACAATAGCATCCAATACACCTCAATTACTTATAATAATACTAATACACAAAATTATACATATAAGAGAATACTAGAAATTACTAGAATCGTCAAGGAAATTAGCGTAATTTCTACAATTTTAATACATTTTTATCCCAACAACCCGTTGTATTCCAGCAAAATCGTCAAGAATAAAGGTCTGTCCACAAGATGTTGCGCTAAAAATCTCCTCAACCGCAACTGCTTGGTCCTCGCCACATTCAACAACCATCATGCCAGAAGGCTTTAAAAGTGGTAGCCAACGCTCTGCTAAAACGCGGTAGAAATCGAGGCCATCCTCCCCGCCATCAAGTGCCATGACAGGCTCCTTCAAAACCTCCTTTTGAAGTTCCTCACACTCGGCGGTTTTGACGTATGGTGGGTTTGAAACTATTAGGTCAAATTGGCCCTTAGAAGCGCCCAATAAATTCTGACATCCTGTGACGATATCGTCGTTGAATGGCACTACGTTTTTAACACGATTCAGCGCCACATTTTGCTTTAAAAATTCAAATGCCTGCGAGCTTTTCTCGATGGCGAAGACTTTGGAATTTTGGAAATTTTTCGCGATGGAAATGGCGATGCAACCGGAGCCCGAACAGAGGTCTAAGACGCGCGCGACGCCGTGGCCCTCGTCCGGCAAGACGTACTCGCCACGCACGCGCGTGCCGTATACGACCTTGTAGATCATGCTCGTTGCATCGTCGCCATTTGGCGAAAAATTCTCCTCCAAAAAGTCGAGCGCCGTATCAACCAAAAGCTCGGTTTCTGGGCGTGGGATAAGGACCCCCTCGCCCACTCTAAAGTTGCAATTATAAAAGTCCCACTCGCCGATAATATACTGGAGTGGTTCGCCCGAAATGCGCCTAGCTATGCACTCTTTCAGGACCTTATCATCACCGTTTGAAAAGCGAATAAGCTCCCGTGCATCCACGGGAGCGTCATATTCATCTATATGCTCTTTTAGTAAATCAATTACTTCGTTTTCTGTCATTTGATATCAAGGTCCTCATCGTGCTCGAGCACATATTTAAAGGCAGCAATGCCAACCTCAATCATGTCGTCGTCTGGCTCAACGGTCGAGATGCGCTGCATCCAAAGACCAGGTGCTGAGCAGACCTTGGTAAAGAGGTTGTCATGGCGTCCAGCGTACTTAATAAACTCATAGCCAATGCCCATAATTAAAGGCAAAACTAGGAGTTTTGCGATAACCCAGATTACGCGACTCTCACGTAGTCCTGGGAAAATTAATACCAAAATTGTAGAGATGAAGATACTGAGTATCATCATTACAAACATAAAGCTTGTGCCACAGCGTGGGTGGAAGCGGATCTGCTTCCTGACATTCTCAACTGTGAGTTCAAGGCCATTTTCATAGCAGAAAATAGTCTTGTGCTCAGCGCCATGGTACATAAATACGCGCTTTATATCCTTCATCTGAGCAACAGCCCACATGTAGATGATAAAGACAATAATCTTGATAATACCCTCTGAGAGTGGCTTTAAGTTGTGCTTGCCAATGCCACCATCGAAGAGATGATTATCAAAGAAATCAGTGATAAGTGCTGGTAAATACATGAAGAGTGCAAGTGACAAAAGCACACCCAAAATGGCTGAAATAACACCGATTATTGTCATGAGGTTGTCGCCTATGCGCTCATCAAGCCACTTCTCAAACTTGCTCTCTGGCTCGATGTCCTCAAGTTCTGACTTCTCAGCTGACTCCATAAGGCAATTGTAGCCAAATACAATTGACTCAATAAAATTTACCACACCACGGATTACTGGTACACCAGCTATCTTGTACTTATCACGGAGCGGAGAAAGTTGCTTCTCCTCGAGATCTATGTCACCGTTTGGTAGGCGTACAGCCATCGCAGCTACGTGCTTGCCACGCATTACGATGC
>JAUNQL010000053.1:0-404 GCA_030536195.1 Clostridia bacterium
CTTGATTGTTCAAGCTGGGATTTTTATATACTTTACTACAATTTGTTCATTATGCTATAATTGTTGCATCCTAAGGAGGTACTACTATGAATAACTATCCTATTCTTTTCATCCATGGCATGTATGGCTTTGGTGAAACTGAAAAATTATATGACTATGTTCCTTACTATGGAATGGTGACTGGTTCTCTTATCAAGAGACTCAGAGCCCAGGGCTATGAAGCATACGCGCCAAAGGTTGGCCCAGTAGCGTCAGCTTGGGACCGCGCTTGTGAGCTTTGGGCCATCATCAACGGTGGTACCGTTGACTATGGTGAGGCCCATTCCAAGAAATACAAGCACGGACGCTTCGGCAGAACATATGACAAGCCACTTATCCCAGATTGGGGTAAGAATGGCAAGAAA
>JAUNQL010000053.1:414-4365 GCA_030536195.1 Clostridia bacterium
GGCGGTGCAACAATGCGTTACTTCGTACAGCTTCTCGCAGAGGGCTCTGAGGAGGAACGCCAGGCATCAGGCGATGATGTCTCACCACTCTTCCAAGGTGGCAAGGGTGACTGGGTATGCAGTATCACATCCCTTGCAGGTCCACATGACGGTACGACAATCATGCACGCTATGCCTGGCTTTGTACCTATCCTTAAGTACGGCACCTATGCAATAGCAAACATCGTTGGTAACACCAAGTTTAACAAAGTATATGACTTCTTCCTTGAGAGCTGGCACCTCACAACAGTGCCAGGCAACGATAGGAAGAACAAGACTGGCTTACTTGAATACCGCAAAATCTTTCACGCAGCGCACTCTCACGATAACCTTTTTTGGGATCTTCGTATCGATGGCGCAGCTGAGATGAATAGCAAGACCAAGTGCCAGCCAACAACCTATTACTTCACAGTACCAACACTTGGTACTATGGAGAAGGATGGCAAAATCTGTCGTGCACCAATAATGTTCCCAGCACTTTGGATTACTGGTAAAGCAATGTCAGTATATAACCCACCTAAGAAGTTTAGAAACCTTATCAACTTTGATGATACATGGCGTCACGGTGATGGACTCGCAACCTATGGCTCTTGCTTCCATCCTAAGAATGAACCATGGGCAATGTTTGAGGATGCTGACAAGAACAACCTACAAAAGGGTATCTGGTACAGGATGCCAGACGCAGAATCTGACCACGGCACCATCATCGGTGGTTCACTCAAATACATCGGTTTCAACAAGAAGCCTTTGTTTGACAAATTCTACATGGATCAGATCAAACTCATCGATTCTCTTGATTAACCAAAAAGCCGCTCTACGAGCGGCTTTTTGTTTTAGCTAAATAAAACTTCAATATTTGACCTTGAATATATTACATCAAGTATAACTACGTCAAATTCATTTACAGTGAATAGTATTGCATAGTTGTTGGCATAAATGATCCTTATATTCTTGCTTTTTAAACTTTCAATTTCAGAAAGCTTTATTCTTGTAGGTAATACTTTCAATGAAAAAATAGTGTTGAAAATTTGCTGTGAATTTTTTAGAGCTGTTGTTGGCTCATGTAGACTTTCGCTAATGTACTCATAAATTTCTTCAATACTTGCTACAGCACAAGGTGAAAGGATAATGTTATAGTTCTCCAAGATTATATTTCTCTTTAAAACTTAAGTAGAAGTCATCAAAACTAATGCATTTATTGTTCTCGTAGTCTTCAAGACTTTGATCAATGCGCTGTAAGAGTTCTTCTTTTGTCATCAAGTCTGCATTAACAGAAGGTGGGACCGTTATATCAAAAGGGATTCCCTTATTTAATGCAACTTGTTTGAGAAACACTTCTATGGCTGTAGACATAGGGATACCAAGCATATCAAAAACCTCCTCTGCTTGTTTTTTAGTTTCTGGTTCAACCCTAACGTTGATAGTTGCTGTCTTTGACATAACTAAACACCCCTTATCTACTAATCACACAGGTATATTGTAACGCAAATTGCGTTACAAATCAATGAAAAAAAGAACTGCTCGTTTTGAGCAGTTCTTTTGGCTTTAACTGAGTTTTAAGTGTAGGATGCGCATTACGCTCTCGTCAATGCGTTCCTCAGTAATGGTGCCGTTTTGTACGGCAGCGAGTACGCCATTGTAGGCCTCGATGTAGTTCTCCGGTAGGAGAATTATATCGACACCGGCCTCTATGGCCTTAACAGCTGCGTCAGCAGATGAGTACTGTTGTGCAATGGCACCCATGTTCATACCATCAGTTATAACTACACCGTTGTAGTTTAATTCGTTTCTTAGTTTCTCATTGATGAGTGTGTATGAGAGGGTGGCAGGTGTGCCATCACCAGTAACCTTAGGTGCAGCGATGTGCGCTACCATTACCATATCTGTGCCAGCTTCGATTCCACTGATGAATGGAATCATCTCACAGTTTTTAATCTCTTCCCAAGTTTTCTGAGTTTCAGCATATCCCTTGTGAGTGTCTGTCTGGGTGTCTCCGTGGCCTGGGAAGTGCTTGATTGATGTCATGACACCTGAGTCATGGAAGCCTTTGATTGCTCCTGCAACCATCTTGGCAGCGTTTTCAGGGTTTGCTGAGAACGCACGCTTGCCGATGACCGGATTGCTTGGATTGGTGTTGACGTCAGCAACAGGGGCGAAGTCAACATCAAAGCCATATTCAGTGAGGTAAGCGCCGATTGTCTTGCCGATGGTGTATGCCTCATCGGCATCCTTGGTTGCGAGCATACTAGAGAACTTGGTTACATTAAAGTTTGGGTTCTTGGCAATTCTTGTGATTGAACCGCCTTCCTCATCAACACCGATGAATGGTGTGAGTTCGTTGAGGTCGTGAATATCCTGTGTCAATTGCTTGATCTGTGTTGGGTCCTGAATGTTGTCAGCAAAGAGGATGATACCGCCAGCAGGATACTTCTTATATGTCTCTTTCATTGTATCTGTGAGTGCAGTTACTTTGCCTTCGACATTTGTATCAAGTGCCTCTGGCATGATGAAGAAGAGCTGTGCAACCTTCTCCTCAAGGGTCATCTTTTCTATCTGAACTTCCTCTGGTGTTGGAACGTATTCAGTTGTTGTTTCTATTTCTGGTTCTTCTTTTGGTTGTTCTATTTTGGTACAACCACAGAGGAATAGTGTTAGTGTTATAAGTAAAATGGCTATAATCTTTTTGTTCATATTATCACCTTAGATAAATGGAGTTTCGTTTGAGAGGATGGCTTCGAAGCAGCGGATGCCGTCAACAGCGGCGGAGACTATGCCACCGGCATAACCGGCGCCTTCACCGCAAGGGTAGAGGCCACCGAGTGGGGTGTCGCCTCGTGAGCACTGATAGAAATCATCTCGGATGATTCTAACAGGCGATGAGGAGCGCGACTCGGGTGCCGTCAGTACGGCATCTGGCATTGCGAAGCCTTTTAGCATATTGTCCATCTTGAGCAGTGCATCAGCGATGTTATCTGTTACCTTCTCTGGAAGGATTTCACGAATATCGCTTGGTACTGTGCCAGTTGGACAAGATGGTTTTATTGCACCGAGTTTGGTGCTCTTTGTGTTGCTTAAGAAGTCTTTGACAGTTTGGGCAGGAGCTGTATAGTCCTTGCCACCTATGTCGAAGGCTTTTCTCTCTATCTGGCGCTGGAGTTCTATGCCAGCGAGTGGATGATCACTTGGGAAGTCCTCTGGATTGATGCCAACGAGTAGGGCAGAGTTGGAGTTTTCCTTATCACGCGCATACTCACTCATACCGTTTACTACAAGCATGCCTTCCTCGGATGAGGCTGCAACTACTGTGCCACCTGGGCACATGCAGAATGTGTAGGTGCCACGGCCGTGTTCTGGGTGGCATGCCATCTTGTAGTTGGCAGCGCCAAGGGCAGGGTGTCCAGCGTAGTCACCATACTGTGCATGGTCGATGAACTCGCGTGGGTGCTCGATTCTAGTACCTACAGAGAAAGGCTTTTGCATCATATTGATGCCTTTATTATAGAGCATCTCAACTGTGTCTCTAGCTGAGTGGCCTATTGCGAGTACTACTGTATCTGTTTCAAAATCTATTGTTTTTCCGTTTTCAGTATATGTTATGCCTTGAATGAAATTGTTGTAGATTATGAGGTCTGTGAGTTTGGCATTGAAGTGGATTTCACCACCGAGTTCAATAATCTCTTTTCTAAAGTTTTTAACTACCTCTTTGAGCTTGTCAGTGCCTATGTGTGGGTAGTTTGAATACATTATCTGCTCTGGTGCACCGAAGTGGATGAACTCCTGGAAGACCTTGGTCTGGCGCTCATCCTTGATACCGGTTGTTAGTTTTCCGTCGGAAAACGTGCCGGCACCGCCTTCACCAAATTGCACGTTCGAGTCGGTGTTGAGACGCCTTGTTGTCCAGAACGTGTCGAC
>JAUNQL010000053.1:4375-7134 GCA_030536195.1 Clostridia bacterium
CTGATCAACGTCGGCACCACGTTCTAGGATTAATGGTTTTAGCCCCGCACGTGCAAGGAGCAGGGCGCAGTACATGCCGGCTGGGCCAAAGCCCACAACAACCGGACGAAGCTTGCTGGTACGCTTGTTTTCAGGCATTTGATAGCTGTATATTTTTGCCTCTGATACCTTTTTAGGATCAGATTTTTTGAGTATCTTTTCCTCGTTTAAATTTGCTTTGACATCCACTGTATATATCAGTGAGATGTCGTTTTTACGTCGGGAATCTATTGAGCGTTTGAAGATGCTGATTTCTTCAATTTCATCTGTCTTAAGAATCTTTTTGATTTGTTCCTTGAGATCATCTTCAGTGTGCTCAACAGGCATCTTGATATTGGAGATTCTAAGCATTTGCTATCTCCTTTGCTGCTTTGATGCCTGAACCCCAGGCGAAGTGGAGGTTGTATCCGCCACATGTGCCGTCTACATTGAGGAGTTCGCCTGTGATGTAGAGACCTGGGATTTTCTTTGTTTGTAGTGAGTTCTCTTGGAGTTCATCGCTGCCTACACCACCACGTGTTACTTGGGCGTCCTTATATCCTTTTGTACCTGTTGCTGTTAGTGGGAGTGACATGATATCAAGGGCGATATGGTTGGTGTCGCCATTGTTCTTGTCGTATATGTATTTGGCAAGTTTTTCGTTGAGGATTCCATATAGCATCTCCTCATTCTTTATGCCCTTGTCCTGTTGGTTGTCAAGATATTCGTTGATATCTGAAAGGCCAAGGTCAGGTGTGAAGCAGATGTTGAGAAGAGGCTTTTCGCCCTTTGCTGTCATCTGGGCAACATCGCCTGAGAGTTGCATCGCTGGGATGCCAGAGATGCCATAGTCTGTAAAGAGGAGTTCGCCCTCTTGGAACTTGATTGGCTTGTCGTCATCGTCATCCTCATCACGGAGGAAGAGAACGCCCTTAAAGCGCACACCTTTGAGTTCCTTGACATCCTCCGCTGTCTTGATTTGAACAAGAGCAGGGGAGATTGGCTGGTACTTGATACCGAGGCTTTTAAGGAGTTTGTAGCCGTCACCGTCGGTGCCGTGCTGAGGTGCAGCTTTGCCACCGAGGGCGAGTACTACCTTGTCAAATTTGTATTTATTGTTGATTGTAAGGCCACTGTCAAGTGCTTCTACTTTACAGTTTGTGTTAATTTTGATTTTGAGTCTCTTTGCCTCATTTGTAAGTAGCGCAACTACGTTGCTTGCGTTCATCGAGTATGGATAGAGGCGACCCTCTTCATCACGTATCTTAAGGCCCAAAGAATTGAAAAATTCAAGGGCATTTACGACATCAAAGTCGTCAAGAACTGTGTGGATGATTTCATGGTCACCGTTGTAATATTCCTCAGAAATTACAAAATTCGAGAGGTTGCAACGACCATTACCTGTCGCAAGGATCTTCTTGCCGGGTTGGTCCAACTTCTCGAATATGGTTACGTCTATTTTTGGATTTTCACGTTTTAAAGTTATTGCGCATGCGAGTCCTGATGCGCCGCCACCGATGATAGCAACTTTCATTATTTACGCCTCCTGGGTCATTTCTATTGACCAAATAAAGTATAAGTAGAGTATATATAAAATTGACTAAAAGTGCAAGAAGTAGTAAAATGCTATATTATTTGTTTATATTATTTCTTAATAATAAGAGGGAGCTTAATATGAAAGGAATAATTTTAGCCGGTGGTTCAGGCACACGTCTTTATCCACTCACAAGAGTTACTTCAAAGCAACTCTTACCAATCTATGATAAGCCGATGATTTTCTATCCGCTATCAATGCTTATGCTCGCTGGTATCCGCGACATACTCATTATCTCAACACCAAGTGATACACCTCGTTTCAAGGATTTGCTTGGCACAGGTGACCTCTTCGGTCTCAATATTGAGTATGCGGTTCAGGAGAAGCCAGAGGGACTTGCACAGGCGTTTATTATTGCTGAGGACTTTATTGGTGACGACAGTGTTGCTATGGTACTCGGTGACAATATCTTCTATGGCAATGGCCTTGGCCATATGCTCCGTCAGGCCACTGCATCAGCATGTGAGGAGAGGGGCTCTAAGGCTACAATCTTTGCATACTATGTAGAGAACCCACAGGACTTTGGTGTGGTTGAATTCGATGAGATGGGCAACGTAGTTGGTATCGAAGAAAAGCCGGTGGAACCAAAGTCAAACTATGCTGTTACAGGCATGTACTTCTATGACAACAGAGTCGTTGAGTTTGCAAAGCAGCTTAAACCATCTGCTCGTGGCGAACTCGAGATTACTGATATTAACGAAATGTACCTTGCAACAGGCGACCTTGAAGTACGCTTCATGGGCCGTGGCTATGCATGGATGGATACAGGTACAGTTGACGCTCTTAATCGTGCTGCCAACTTTATCAAGACTTTGGAGCAGAACCAGAACATCATCATCTCTGCCCCAGAGGAGATTGCTTATAACTCACGTTGGATTTCTAAGAAGCAGCTTCTTGAGTCTGCAAATCTTCATGGTAAGTCCAAGTACGGCGAGCACCTTCGCCGTGTAGCAGAGGGTCAGGTTCTCTATTCATCACACTTTGGTGAGAGGCCAATCTGGGGCCGTGATAGTGACTCATCTTGGAAGGGCAGCCTCATGAAAGAGGTTACTGACGTTAAACTCCCAGGCGTCAAGATTATCACTCCAAAGGCAATCGGCGACAACCGTGGTGGCTTTATGGAGTCCTACTCCAAGAAGGATTTGGA
>JAUNQL010000205.1 GCA_030536195.1 Clostridia bacterium
TACGTGACATTACATGTGGAAGGAATACTTCGTTGTTCTCTGCCTTGACATCGTATGCCTGTGAGATTGTATCCTCATCACCTATGAAGATGAGATGAGTACCTTCCTTGAGTACGTCGGTGAGCATGAGAAGAATGAAGTCGTATTTAGCACTCTCCTTCTTGGAAGCCATTGCCTTTAAGAACTCATCCTTACGTGTCATTAGTGCCTCGGAGTTAAGGCATGTTACCTGGCCGATACCGAGCTTGTATCCAGCAATATGGAACTCCTTAAAGTCGGTGTAGATAAGCTCCTCTACTGGCTTGCTAAGGGATGTTGTGCCTGCGAAGAGAACGTCGCCGAGTTCATCCAAATCAACGTTTGCAATCTTGGCCATTCTGTTAGCAATTTCAATATCATATTCAGTACATGTTGGAGACTTGAACATTACTGTATCAGAGATGATTGCAGCAGCTAAAAGTCCTGCAATCTTTTCATCTGGTACTACGCCCTTTTCCTTGTACATTGTTGCAACTATTGTCGCTGTACTGCCAAGTGGCTCATTGCGGAAAAAGACTGGAGCTGCTGTCTGGATGTCAGCAAGACGGTGGTGATCTATGATCTCCAAAATGTCGGCTTGCTGGAGTCCTGCAACGGACTGTGACGCCTCGTTATGGTCAACCAAAACAACCTTCTTATGGTTGTATCTAATGAGGTGGAAACGTCCGATTGTACCAACAACCACGTCGTTTTCATCAACTACTGGATAGCATCTAAAACCGCTGCGTGTGATGATATCCTTAACATCATCAACATAGTCATCAAGATGGAAGAACTGGATGTCCTCGGTACTACAGATGCCATCAATTGGCTTCTCAAGCAGGTCGTTTACATCAAAGTTTCCCTCTTGGTTTTTACCGTATTCATAAACAGAGTTCATAACGTATGACGCTATGTCACCTGTCGTGAGCATACCAAAAAGTTTGCCATCTGATTCCACTACTGGAACAGCACTGCGTTTTGCATTTTTGATTGTCTCCCAAGCCTTGTTGACAGTCACTTTGCGACCGAGCGTTGGCGGCTCGTCGTATGAGAGGTCGAAGACCTGAGTGCGCACGTTGGTGATAAGCTTTGGTGCGTCCACACCAAAGTAGTCAAGCACAGCCTGCGTCTCATCTGAGACATTGCCAAGACGAGCCGCCACATATTGGCGGTCGCCAAGTGCGTTGCGAAGCGCAGCATAACAAAGAGCTGAGCATATTGAGTCTGTATCTGGATTCTGATGACCTGTTACATAGATTGGTTCCATCATTTGTCCCCTTTGAGTTATTTATATGAAATTATCTTACAACAAATTAATTTGTAAATCAACGGATAAGGTATTATACTAGAGATATGAATATTTCAGAACTTCTAAGTCTCTTGGAGTACAAAGTAATCTGGCCTTTAGAATTTAGTTTTTACAAACTAATCTACAAGGTTGATGACAAGACCGTACTCTTTGCAGACCCGTATGCAACGGACCTTACTGACAATATGATTCCAATTTACGCTGCCCTTTCAGAGAAGGACGGTTTAAACCTTGTTAAATGCTTTGCTTCAAAGGAAAGCGGCAACAAGATTAAGCGCCGTCTTTTGCGCAGCAAACAGTACAGTAAGTTTTTGAAAGCATATGCATCGGCTGGCACCGTTTTCCTGACGGAAAGCATGCTCCCTGCCTTTGCTGTTAAACGCCGT
>JAUNQL010000206.1:0-280 GCA_030536195.1 Clostridia bacterium
GTTTCGGAAGTTCCCGAAGACGATGAGCCAAAGGGCAAAGGTGGCACACCTACTGAACTCTCATTATTCTAATTAGGAAATAAACCACTAATGAAGTATAACGTCAAATAATAAAATTGAATCTAAAATAACATTTCTAAAATTAACAACAGATGAAAAAGCTACTTTTTATCGCACTTGCATTGATAGTATCAAGCGGTGCAACAGCACAGGACAAAGTATGGAAGAAGGCTCTTGCACTTGGTGAAAGCGGCAAGACAGCAGAAGCCCTCGAAATGAT
>JAUNQL010000206.1:345-1712 GCA_030536195.1 Clostridia bacterium
AAGCCTGCACTCGAAAGCGCAGAGACAACTGACAAGGCCGGAGCTTACAACGCATTGGCAAAGATTTATTTCAAGCAGTTTGCAGAGCAGCAGTCAATCGACCTCCTCAACAAGGCAAAGGGCGAATCAAAGCCTGTTGACCAAGCACTCATGAACACAAGCGTTTATGAAGCATTCAAGGCATTCCTTCAGTCAGACGAATATGAGCAGCAGCCAGATGCTAAGGGCAAGGTAAAGTTCAAGTATCGTCCAGAAGTTTCAAAGACTTACTACAACCAGCGTCCAAACCTTATCAACGCAGGTCAGTATTTCTACAACCTCAAGGACAATGAGAATGCAAAGAAGATATGGAGCCTCTACATCGATTCAAAGAATGCTCCACTCTTCGCTGATCACGCTGCAGAGCCAGATCAGTATGTAGCAACTCTTTCTTACTATAACTCATTCCTTGCATACCAGACAGACGACTTCGACACATTCAAGAAGTATATTGGCAATGCACTCAACGATCCAGAGCAGGCTAAGGCAGCAGAGGAAATCAACGTAGCTATGCTACAGAACCATTTCGTAGCAACTAAAAACCCTGCTGACTCAATCGCATTCCTCAATGCAGCAAAGGCAGCACACGAGAAATATCCAGACGTACAGCGCTACTTCGACGTAATTGCACGCTGCTACATCAACGACCAAGCACAGCTCACTAAGTTCATGGACGAGGAAATTGCTAAGAATCCAGATGCAGTTCTTCCTTACCAGTATAAGGGTGACATGGCTATGAACGATGGTAAGTTTGAAGATGCTATCGACCTTTTCAAGAAGGTAGTTGACAAGGAGCCTGAGAACATCGCAGCTGTTTATAACCTCGGCGTATGCTACTACAACAAGGCTAACAACCTCAAGGACGAACTCTCTGACAAGAAGACAGGCGCCCTTACAAAGGCAAATGCTGACAAGGTAAAGGAAATCCTTGCAGACGCACAGACTTATCTTGAGAAGGCACGCGCCCTCGACCCAGCACAGGAGACTTGCCGTTGGGCTTACATCCTCGGCAACACTTACTATGTTCGTGGCGAGACCGACAAGTACGAGGAAGTTTCTAAGTACATCAAGCGTTAATCATCCACGCATACGATAACATTAAAGAGCAGGACACGCCATCCTGCTCTTTTTTTGCTTTATCTCGAAGAAGGAAGGAGATTGCGGGTTAAGCCCGCAATGACGAAGGAGGAGCGTCTGGAAGACGATACCTTGCCTTGCATTATGTCTTACAAGGTAGCGTCTTCCAGACGCATGGTGGATGTGACGTCTATGACCGAGCACATCTCCTTCGTCGATGTACCCGGTTATTATCGCTCCGCTCAGTATCG
>JAUNQL010000054.1 GCA_030536195.1 Clostridia bacterium
ATTGGAACTACGCCCTCTTGCAAACTAAATACTGGAACCAAAAGACCTACAATCATTATTGGCATCCAAACAACTGTACCAATGACCCAATCTGTGAAAATAAATTCGCAGGAAATCAAAATAGCATAGTACAGTGACCAGAAGAAAGTATAGAGGAATTGGATCCTCACCCTCTCCTTTGGAGTAAGGTTATAGTTATTAGCGTTCACCTTGTCATAGATGATTATTGAGATACCAATAAATGCAGCGAGCGATACAGTACCTGCTACGAGTAGCACAAGCATCATGCTGTCAATATGGAACAATTTGAAAGGTACTGAAATTATAACTAACACCAAATAAAGCGTTAGGAACATCGCAAGGATTAGAGTACGGCGCAAATTTGATACTACACGTTTCTTTTCTGTGTAATAAAGAAAAGCCGCTTCGCTTTCAGAATCAGCTGACTCTACACCATAGTACTTACCAATACGTGATAACTTTTCTGCAAAATCTTTGAAAACGCCAAGCAACTTGCGCGCCCCCTTTTTATAATATATTACTAAATCTTAATAACAAAAATATATTTTATTGTACTACAAAGATAAAAATAAAGCAAACTTTAAGATAAAAAAAGGAGTTACCATTCCGGTAACTCCTTTGTTTTGCACGATTATTCCTCTGCTTCCTTCATTTTAGCAAAGCATTCGCTGCAATAAACTGGTCTGTCCTCACGTGGCTCAAATGGAACCTTAGCAGGACCACCGCATGATGCGCAAACTGCGTCATACATTTTTCTGTCAGCCTTCTGAGCGTTCTTTCTTGCGTCTCTGCAAGCCTTGCAGCGCTGTGGCTCGTTCTCGAAGCCCTTCTCTGCATAAAACTCCTGCTCACCAGCTGTGAATACGAATTCTTCACCGCATTCTTTGCAGATTAATGTCTTGTCCTCGTACATGTGTATACCCTCGCCTTAAAATTATTGTTTGTCCGTTTTACCCGAACAAGTACATCAATATTAGTACAAATAAGCACTTTTGTCAAATACATTTGTCCATTTACTGCTATTTCTTAAGCTTTTTAACAATCGTTGGACCAAAAAGTGCTCCAACGAGAGCAATTACAGCAATTACAGCTATGATAATTACAACTGTTTTACTATTGTTATCACCTGTTGCAGCGATTGCAACTTCTGGGCCGTATGCAAATGCTTGAATAGCAACTACGATTACACTTCCGAGCATTAAAACTGCGAGGAAGATACACATAATTCTGATAAATGTGCTACGCTTTTTCATCCTTATACCTCCAACCACTTTTGAGCACTTAGCTGCATCTCTTTATAGAGTGCCTCGGCTGCGTCCATGCTGTTTCCAACAGCTGTGAAATAAATCTTGAGTTTAGGCTCGGTTCCGGATGGACGAGCAACTACGCCATTGCCATTTTCAAGTTTGAATGCCAAGACGTTGGATGATGGGAGACCTGTCTTTTCAGTCTCTTTATAGTCAACTGTCTCAAGTACCTTAAGGCCTGCGACTTCTGTTGGCTTATTGTTTCTGATATTGTCCATAATATCAGCCATCTTCTGCATGCCTGATGCGCCTTCAAAAGCAAAGTTGTCAACGCGATTTAAGTAATTGCCATACTTGGCATAGAGATCATTCATAACGTCAATAAGGCTCTTGCCCTTTGACTTGTAATATGCTGCCATCTCAACAACAAGTTGAGATGCAACCACTGCATCCTTGTCCCTTGCGTGGATACCAAGAAGGTAGCCATAGCTCTCCTCCATACCGATGATGAAGTTGTCTTCTTTGCCCTCACGCTCAAGGTTTGTAATGTACTCACCGATGTACTTAAATCCAGTGAGGAGGTTAGCAGTTTTTGCGCCGTAACTCTCGGCAATCCTGTCAACGAGGCTCGTTGTTACGAAGGATTTGATTACAACTGGATCAGCTGGCATTGTGCCCTTTTCCTTGTGCTGTGAAAGCACATACTCTGTAAAGAGAGCACCAACCTCGTTACCAGTCATAAGCTTATACTCGTCGCCATCGAGAACTGCGATACCCATACGGTCGCAGTCTGGGTCTGTTGCGAGAAGGAGATCTGCCTTCTCGGTCTCAGCCATCTTAAGGGCGCACTCAAATGCCTGACGAATCTCTGGATTTGGGTATGGGCAGGTTGGGAAGTTGCCGTCAGGCAACTCCTGCTCTGGCACTACCTTGACATCCTCGATTCCGAGAAGTTTGAGTGCGTGACGGACAGGCTTGTTGCCTGTACCGTTGAGTGGTGTATAGATAACTTTAAGTCCAGATGACTTAGCTGTTTCAGCGTTGATTACCTTGCTGTGAACTAGGTCAAAGAACTTGTTGTATACGCTGTCGTCGATAAAGGCGATGAGGCCCTGTGCCATGCCTTCATCAAAGTCCATCTTCTTAACATCCTCAAACATATCAACCTTTTGGATGTACTCATAGGCAAGTGCTGCTGCCTCATCAGTCATCTGATATCCCTCTGGGTCATAGCACTTGTAGCCATTGTACTGAGAAGGGTTGTGAGATGCTGTGATGATAACACCTGATGAGCACTTCAGTTCGCGAACTGCGAATGAAAGCATAGGTGTTGGAACAAGCTCAGGATAGAGGTATGCCTTAACTCCATTTGCAGCAAAGACAGAAGCTGTCTCCTTTGCAAATACATCTGAGTTAATTCTTGAGTCATATGCAATAGCAACTGAAGGGTTTTCAAAAGTTGCGTTTAAGTAGTCAGCAATACCCTGAGTTGCCTGGTTAACTGTATAGATATTCATCCTGTTGGTACCAGCGCCCAAAACACCACGAAGGCCGGCTGTACCAAACTCCATTTTCTTATAAAAACGGTCAAGGATTTCATCGTCCTTACCATTTATCTCATCAAGCTCTGCTTTAAGAGTAGGATCATCGCACTTTAAAAGCCAAAGGTCATAAAGTTCTTGATAATTTTCCATATTTTGCCTCCATAACTACAAAACTATTCTTAATTTTAATACGTTTTATGGTATAATGTCAAATGGTATTGAGGGAGGTGCCAGATGTTCTCGAAAGTGAACAGCATGGGACTTCAAGGCTTTAAAGCAGAGCGTGTTTTTGTCGAATGCGACCTGTCAAATGGACTGCCTCGTTTTGACCTTGTCGGCCTGCCAGATTCGGCAGTGTCGGAGGCCAAAGAGAGGGTGCGCTCAGCCATCAAAAACTGTAACCTTGAATTCCCAATCAGCAGGATAACAATCAATCTAGCTCCTGCTGAATTCAAAAAGGAAGGACCCCTTTATGACCTACCAATTTTGGTCGCCATTTTACTTGCCTCCAAACAGATCAAGGTAAACCTTGACTCTGCCGCCCTTATTGGAGAAGTAGCCCTTAATGGCGATGTTCGTAAGGTCAACGGTGTTTTGCCCATGGTCCTTAGGGCAAAAGAACTTGGGATTGGCGAGGTATATATCCCAGAGGAAAACAGTAAGGAAGCCGCTTTAATTCCTGGAATCACTGTTTTTCCTGTGAGCAATATCCGCCAATTAATCGCACATTTACAAGGGTTGGACGCCATCGAGCCGATTCACAACTTCTCATTTGATGAAGTCAAATCGACCTATGGTAAAAACCTCGCGAGCGAGGACTACGCCGACGTGCTCGGTCAACCACTTGCGAAGAGAGCACTTGAGATTGCCGCCGCAGGCGGGCACAATGTGCTCCTCGTCGGGAGTCCAGGCGCGGGCAAAAGTATGCTCGCGAAACGGCTGCCAACCATCCTGCCTGACATGACATTTGATGAGGCGATATCCACCTCATCAATCTACTCAGTTGCAGGACTTTTAAGCCGTGAAAATCCGCTAATAATCAATCGCCCATTTCGTTCTCCACACCACACAACAACAGGTGTTGCGTTCGCTGGTGGAGGCACGAAAGCCAAGCCAGGTGAGATATCGCTCGCGCACAACGGAGTACTCTTTTTAGATGAGCTTCCGCTCTTTACAAGGGCGACTCTTGAGACGCTCAGACAACCGCTTGAGGATGGACGCGTTACTGTAACTCGAAACGCATTTACTGCGACATATCCAGGTAACATCATGCTTGTCTGCGCGATGAATCCCTGCCCTTGTGGATACCTGTTTGATCCTGTGCACGAGTGCACTTGCACCGATGTTGCGCGTCAGCGCTACATCTCACGCATTTCGGGTCCACTACTTGATCGCATAGACCTATGCGTCAAGGTTGACCCGCTCGACGCCGATGTCCTAATTGACCACCCACGTGGTCACGAGGAGCCATCAAGCGCCATACGCGCTCGCGTAAACGAGGCTCGCACCATCCAGCTTGAGCGCTTTGCCGGCACAGACATCGTCTGCAACGCTCAGATGACACCTCGCATGGTCCGCACCTACTGCGAGTTGTCCGGTCCCGCCAAGGACATGTTGCGCCAAGCTTTCAAGTCTCTGTCGTTCTCGGCCAGGGCCAACGACAAAATCCTTCGCACTGCGCGCACAATTGCCGACCTTGCCGGCTCGGAGGAAATTGAAACTCAGCACCTTGCTGAAGCAATTCAATTTAAACAGATGGATATCACAAACAAATAAAAAGACCCAGTGAAGCGGTTGCTTCACTGGGTTTTTCTTAGCCCTTAAGACCTCTTGATTGGCGGTCCATATCCTCTACTACTATGTCGTAGATTTCACCGATTGTGCTGCAGTACTCAAGTACTTTCCAAGGCTCATTGGTGTGGAAATGAATCTTGATTGGGTCGCCGTCTCCGCCTACTGCGAGAAGGCAGTCGCCTTTGAAGTTTGCCATGAAGTAGTCGTGTACTTCATCCTCATCGAGGTCATCGCCATCGATTAAAAGTTGTGTGTCATATCTGAATTCTTCCATCTCTTTTTCCTTTCTATGTTCCAAGAAGTTTATTAAATGGATCTATGTACTGTGGGGATGTTGCTGCGAACATGTAATTGAGGAACATTACGTCTGTAATGCCGTACTTGTTAACGAAGCTTGCAAGGTCAATTTCATTTGCGCTCTCGTTAACCTTACGTGGGTCGATTACCCATACCTCATCATAGTGGTCGCAGAGATATGGTGCAAAGGAGTTACCGTATGACTCCTTGATGACAACTATCTTACGTCCAGTACCTGCGTTTGTTGAAATCTTGGTTACCGGATTGTCGCCCTCAATAAAGCAGGTATATTTACCACTTGGTGGGTTCTCATTGATAACCTGCATTGGGATTGCTTCCTCATCACGGATGTAGCCGTTAGGATAGCGGTAAGCTGTCGTCTCGGTCACTGGATAGAAGTACTCAAGATAGTCTGGATTTTCCTTAAGGATTGATGCGCCAGACCAAGCATAGAGAGTACCTACAAATGTATCAAACTTGCCTGTCTTACGTCCCTCAAGTGGGATTGAATCAAAGCCTGCTACCTTAGAGAAAGCGACGTAAGCATGGTATGCGCCACGTGCTGTCCAGTGGTGGTCAGTTCTAAAGTAAACATACTCCTCATCTACGTAACGCTCAAGTTCCTTGTAGATGTTGACCGTCTTGACATTCTTGGCAGTAACTGCAGCGTATGCTACCTCCATACCCTTCTTCTGAGAGCGGTCGCCAGTGTGATACTCCTCTGGACCGTAGAACTCAATAGAAGTTGGAGCGAGCATCATGTATACAGTTACATTTGGAACCTTCTCAGCGAAAGTACTGATGTAGCCCGCATACCTCTTGAGGCCATTTTCGTTCTTGCCGAAAATCTCCATTGCTCTATTGCCTTGAACGATGATGGCACCGGTGTTTTTAAACTCCTGTGCCTGCGTCGTTGCTCTGGTATATTCAGTTGTGGTTTCCTTGGTTGTAGACTCCTCTGTTGTCTGCTCCTCCTTTGACGACTCAGTTGTCGTCTCAAGGGTTGGGATGCTTGTTGTTTTACCAAACACCAAGATGCAGACCATGATAGCTACAACCACTACAAGTGACGCAATCGCAATTGGCACTTGCTTCTGGTCAAAACCTTTTACGCTCATTAGATACTCTTTCCTGTCTCAGCCTCTAAAACGCTGTTAAATACTGCTATTTGTGAAGATGAAATATGCTTATCAAGATGCATGCTTCCAAAATACCACTTGTCATACTCACATGAGTTGCCAAGCTCCTCAAGGTACGTGTTAAGAAGTGAGAGCTTGTTCTTGTTAAGGTTGTTAAGTTGGAGGAAATCCTTGATTCTAGCAGATGGCTCGTGTGTGATGATGTAGTCAACACGACCATTGTTTTTATCAATATTCTGAGCGCCCTCAATCAGCTCCTGCTGAGTTGGGCTCTCCTCCTTAAACCAGGTGTTGCTAGCAATCCTGATATCAATATCAGGGCTCTCGCCACCACCCATTGTGAAGTACTTCTTGCCCTCTATTGTGTATACCTGTCCACGCATTAGGTGATAGAGGTTACCGCCAAGGTGATGCACCTTACCGCCGTTCCACTCAGATACCTCTGCACTGTTGAGAAGTTTAAAGTTCTCATGAGTGCCGTCGATGAAACAGATATTATACTTTTTCTCACTGAGTTTCTTTAAGTTTGTAGCCTCATCTTTGCCACCGCTCCAGATGAAACCAAAGTCACCACAGATGATAAGTGTGTCGCCACGGCCAAGCTTGCGCATAGCGCTGCCACTAAAGCGATTTATATCACCGTGAGTGTCGCCTGTAATGTATACCAAAATTTCACATCCTCTTTATTTTTAAAGGAAATATTGTTATACTATATTACAACAAAGTCTTAACATTCTCAAGGTGGATTTTACTATGAAAAAGAGAATAATATGTTACATTTCTCTACTACTTATTCTTACAATTTTAGCTCCGATGCTTTTCTGTGTTCCTGCATCGGCTGCTTACAACGATGAAATCGACTTCCGCTCCGAAGTCGTATATATGGAAAACCTTGATCAGAACACCGTAATTTTCAATAAAAATTCGGATATGCAGGTCGCACCTGCTTCCCTCACCAAGATTACAACCTGTATGGTTGTACTCAACAACTGCGAGGACCTCGATGCCAAGGTTAAGGTAAAGCAAGAGTCCCT
>JAUNQL010000055.1:0-5144 GCA_030536195.1 Clostridia bacterium
AAAGTGCCACGGTGCTAACCTCTGACATATCTGATTTTCTTATAAAGATTTGAGTAATAGAATGCCTTGGTTGCCTCAATAATTGATAATCCTTCCGACTCCATTATTTCATTTATTATTTGTGGCGCCAACATAGTACTTATTGATAACATTTCCTGATCTAGCATTCTATTTCACCTCAACTTTCTTTTCACTCTTAAAAGTCAGTTTATCAAGAGCTTTTTCAGTGACAAATACATATTGATTAAATAACTCTTTTACTTTTAACGCTTCAATAGTCTGCTCTCTCGTAAGCACACCAGTCGAATACAAAATGAAGGTTCTATATACATCATCGTCAGCCACTGGGCCTATTATCAAATCATACTTTTTCTTAATTAAATCTCCATTTCTATTTGATGAAACAAAATCGAGCCAGTCACCATTTGGAGAATCAAATTTCAATATTTTGATATCCCCTAAATCAGTATCATCAAACTCATATATATTCAATACACCCTTAGTTTTTTCTTGTCGTTTTGCAACTTTTGCTGCAAAGTTTTCAGCCTGTTTCTTATTTGTAGTTGTATAAAAGCCTGGTCCAAAATCCAGCAAGCGGTTAGGCTCCAATATTTTTGGCTCCTGAACGCTAATATAGCTTCCATGATATAAAAGCACTAAATCATCTCCTCATACTTACTTGCGAGAACGTACTCCTCCCGCAAGGCAGATAATACTTCTTCAATTTGTGCGCGTCGTTCAAGCTGCGCCTTAATATCCGCTATGCTCTTTTCATCTTTACCTAAATATTTAGATGTTACTTTTTTGCCATCGCGAAATTGAAGATAAAAGTATTCGCCGTTGTTTATATGCTTAATTGATATGTAACCCTTAGGTAAAGTTGCTAGCTCATCCTCATAGGCACTTATCATTTTCTCTATTCTAATCTTTTCATCAATTACAATTTTCTCTAAAAGAAGCATAATATCACCAAAGATATTATAACCTACTATTTAACCAATTTCAAGAAAGGTGTAGGTTAAAATGTTTTGTTTGCGGCGAGCAAAGTTCCACTTTGATCGTCGATATCTAGCCCGTAGCGCTGGAGAGACGGTGGGTCAAGGTCTTTAGAGCGAAGCGTGCCTTGACGCAGCGGCTCGACAGCGCTACCAAATACGCAGCGGTGCAGCTCGTTGTGTGAGCGCGGATTGACCGCCAGATACCGACTGTAAAGTAAATTTACTTTACATTGACAAGTTTACTCTATGAGTGTACCATATCTCTTGAATTTTGGAGGTATCGATATGGACGACAAAGGATACAGAATCATTGAAATTAAGGAGAATATCCTTGCTGATAACGACAAGGATGCAGATGCGCTTCGAGCACAGCTCAAGGAGAAGGGCACATTCTTTTTAAATATCATGTCTTCACCAGGTTCTGGTAAGACAACAACTTTGACACAGGTTATTCCAAGACTTGCGAAAAAGTACAAAATTGGCGTTATGGAGGCCGACATCGATAGTGACGTCGATGCAGCAACTATAACAGCAATCGGTGCCAAGGCTATCCAGCTCCACACAGGTGGCATGTGCCACTTGACCGCGGAGATGACTCGCCAGGGCATCGAAGGTCTCTCAGAGGACTTCGACTTTTTGATTCTTGAGAACGTCGGCAACCTCGTTTGCCCAGCAGAGTTTGATACAGGTTCTGTCAAGAACCTCACAATCCTCTCTGTACCAGAGGGTGACGACAAGCCACTCAAGTACCCACTTATGTATCAGGTATCAGATGTACTTGTTGTAAACAAGATCGACGTTGCACCTTACTTTACATTTGATCTTGAAAAGTGCAAAGCAAACGCACTTATGAGAAATCCTGACCTTGATATCATCCCAATCTCTGCCAAGACTGGCGAGGGCATCGACGAGCTCTGCGCATGGCTTGAGCGCGAGATTGAAGCTTGGAAGAATAAATAAAACAAGAGCAGCTCGTATGAGCTGCTCTTGTTTTTAGTTGAGTTCGGATAGGACTGCGTGGCCTGCGGCGAGGGACTTTTGCACATCTACGATGCGCTGGTTTTTCGAGCCGCGGAAGTGTAGGTCAAGCGACTTTTGCTCCTCGATGAACTTACCATCGATGAGGAGGCTAAGCTCGCGAAGGAGGTCAAGCCAGCAGTTCTCACTGTTCGCACCTGATACGAGCTCCTCGAATGTCCAACCAGAAAAGGCCATGACATCAAGGCCCTCTTTTTTCAGCTCCCGTGCGAGAACAGTGAGTGCCTTGGCTTGAGTGAAAGGCTCACCGCCAGACAGGGTTATACCTGTCAGGAGCGGATCTTCCTTTGCCGCTTTTACAATATTTTCGACGGTCGTGTCATAGCCGCCCTCGGTAAAGCTCCATGTACCAGGGTTCTGGCATCCCTTGCAGTGATGCGGACAACCCTGTGTGAACACTACCATGCGCCAGCCGGGACCGTCGACAATTGATTCACGTATAACACCAGCCAGGTGAAGCTTAGTTCCACCTGGCTGGTTCCAATCAATAATCTGAGTATCTATTGGGAAATCCATTAGATCTGCTCAAACTCTCCTGCACCAGTACCGATTGAGTGCTTAACTCTGTCGTTTACTTCAGCATACTTAGCGTCGTTGAAACGATCAAGTGTACCTACGAGGTAACCTGTGATTCTTCTGATTCTCTCGAACTTTACGCCTTCGCCTACCATTTTAGATTCCATCATGATATATACCCTCCTATTTGAGTTATTTTATATTTCTTTAACGTCTACTGGGTGTGCAACCTTGTCAGCATCCTCAAGTGGGTTTTCATCACATGAGCATACGTTGGTTGAGTAACCCTTGATGCGCATAAGTACTTCTTCAGAGATTGCTTCACCATCGTGGCGTCCGCAACGTGGGCAAACATCTCCGATAATTCCAGTGTAACCACAAACTGGGTCACGGTCAACTGGGTGGTTGATTGAAGCATAACCCATGTTGTTTTCCTTCATGCAACGGATAACTGACTCGAATGCATCAAGGTTCTCAAGTGGGTTACCGTCCATCTCGATGTATGAGATGTGACCAGCATTTGTGATGTTGTGGTATGGACCCTCGATCTTGATCTTCTCAAATGCAGAGATTGGGAAGTATACAGGAACGTGGAAAGAGTTTGTGTAATAAGCTCTGTCTGTTACGCCTGGGATAACGCCATAGCGCTCACGGTCCATACGTACGAAACGGCCTGAAAGTCCCTCAGCTGGTGTTGCGATAAGGGTGTAGTTCATGCCCTCTTCCTGTGACTTCTGGTCGCAGCGTGAACGCATGTGACCGATAATCTCAAGACCTAAGTTGCGAGCCTCTTGAGTCTCACCGTGGTGAGAACCAATGAGAGCCTTAAGGCACTCTGCAAGGCCAATGAAACCAACTGTCAATGTGCCGTGCTTGAGTACTTCCATAACCTCATCGTCTGGTCTAAGCTTGTCAGAATCAAGCCACAATCCCTGACCCATAAGGAACGGATAGTTGTAAACCTTTCTGTGACCCTGGATGAGGAAGCGGTCATAGAGCTGGTCAAATACGAGGTCGATCTTTCTATCGAGTTCCTCGAAGAAGATATCAACATTACCATGAGCCTTGATAGCGATTCTTGGAAGGTTGATAGATGTGAATGAGAGGTTACCACGTCCGCAAGTAATCTGACGAGATGGGTCATAAACATTTGCCTTAACACGTGTACGGCAGCCCATGTAAGCAACCTTAGAGTTGTAGTCGTTTACGTCGTAACCACCAGCATTGAATGTTGCATCAGCAAAGCAGAAGTTAGGGAACAAACGCTTTGCAGAAACCTTCATTGCGAGCTTGAAGAGGTCGTAGTTAGGATCCTCTGGATTGTAGTTTACGCCTTCCTTAACACGGAAGATTGAAACTGGGAAGATTGCTGTCTCGCCGTTGCCGAGACCTGCATCTGTTGCAAGAAGGAAGTTCTTAGTGATAAGACGAGCCTCAGGAGATGGATCATCACCAAGTGTGATTGATGAGAATGGAACCTGAGCACCTGCACGTGAGTGCATTGTGTTGAGGTTGTGTACAAATGCTTCCATTGCCTGGAATGTCTGCTTGTCTGTCTCTTTGCTTGCCTTCTTAAGAGCGAAGCTCTGAGCCTTCTTAACGTTTGCCTCAGGGAGCTTGTATTTATTGATAAGGAGCTCTGCTTCCTTTGCCTGATAATCGTTGTCGTTAGCGATTACTGGGATAACACCGAATGTGCCTTCTACTTCAAGGCAGAGATTCTTAGATGCCTCTGTTGCATCCTCAAATCCGCAGAGGAGTTCAAGGCCCTTAGCAAGGTTTGAAATATAGAATTTTTTATAAGTCTTCTGTACACCAGGAGCAAGGAAAGTATCAAATGCAGGGATACTTTGACCACCGTGCTGGTCGTTCTGGTTTGACTGAATAGCAATAGCTGCAAGAGCTGCATATGATGAGATGTCGTTAGGCTCACGAAGGAAGCCGTGACCTGTTGAGAAGCCGCCCTTGAAGAGCTTACTAATATCAATCTGGCAACATGTAGTAGTAAGTGTCAAGAAGTCAAGATCGTGAATGTGGATGTCGCCCTCAGCATGAGCTTTTGAATGCTCTGGCTTAAGTACATAGAGTTCGTTGAACTGCTTTGCACCCTCTGAACCATACTTGAGCATTGTACCCATTGAAGTATCGCCATCGATGTTAGCATTTTCACGCTTGATATCGTTTTCTTTTGCATCCTTAAATGTAAGACCCTCATAGATCTTCATAAGGCGAGTGTTCATCTCACGAACACGTGAACGCTCTGAACGATAAAGGATGAATTTCTTAGCTGTTCTAGCATGACCGCTCTCGATGAGAACCTTCTCTACTGAGTCCTGGATTTCCTCGACTGTTGGTCTTGTGTTGCCAGTAGACTCGATATAGTCTACAACTTTCTGAGAAAGAGCAAGTGCTTCCTCATAATCGTCGCCGCCTGTTGCCTTGGCAGCCTGGTAAATTGCGTTCGCAATCTTATCAATTGAGAATGGAACCGCTCTACCGTCGCGCTTAATAATGGTTTCTATCATTTCGAATCCTCCAAAAATTGTAAAAAACACAATATATTGTGTTTGGGTTGTCAGTAATAAACATTAT
>JAUNQL010000055.1:5154-7066 GCA_030536195.1 Clostridia bacterium
GTTACTGTTGCTTTTCATATTATAAATGGTATATAATAATAGACTGTATAAAACCCTCTTGGAGGTCTATCATGAAAAAGCTCAAGATAAAGAATCTATCTCCAACTCCACTGCTTATCGTTTTAGCGGTGTTTATCTTTATATCTATTCCTATCCGTGTGTTCCAGCTCACCAACTGCATTGACCCTAAAACTGGTTTCTGGGCAGCACAGGATTTCACAGCACTTTTGCTCTACATCTTGATTATTGTTTTTGCAGTAGTTGCATTTGTGCTCTCATTCTTTAGCGCAACAATGAGCAGACCACAGTTTGATGAAAACAAGGATACCGTCTATGGCATCTTCTCAATTGTTTTTGCATTTGCTGTCCTCGCTCAATCAGTGCTCAGCGCATCCAACCTTCTCTCCCTCGCATCAACATTCTCTGTTTCACTTGAGGGTGGAGCAAGCATCGTAAGCTTGCTCATCAGCAACGGTGCGCTCTCATTGGGTCTTGAAGTTATCTTTGGATTGCTATCAGCAATCTACTTCGTTATCAATGCAATTGGAGCATTGACAGGTTCAGAGAGGATTTCATATCACAGAATCCTTGCCCTCTCACCTGTTATCTGGATGATGGCCAAGCTCATCTTCCACTTTATTGATCCAATCAACTATCGCTATGTATCTCAGCTTTTCCTTGAGATTTTACTCTATTGCTTTGCAATGGTATTCTTCCTCTCTTTTGCTCGCATCGCATCCGGCGTAAACGAGGAAAAGAGCATGGAAATCATCTGGTTCACTGGTGTGATGACATCCCTTCTCAGTTTCATCTGCGCCTTTGCACCACTCATCCTTATGATTACAGGTAAAGGCAATTTAATCCCAGCAGACTATCCACTTAACTTTGCTGATTTGGGGCTTGCCTTCTTTAGCACATCATTCCTATTTACAGTTACACCTTTAACCAGTGAGGTCAGTGAAGACTAATGATAGCTAGACTTAAGACACTTGTAGACGCGGGGCGATGCCCACACGCGCTAGTCATTGACGGCGGGACGTATGAATCACGCCTTCTGTGCGCACGCGAGCTCGCGTCAGCCATCCTTGGCGAAACAGAAAAGGTAATGAACGACATCCATCCGGATGTCATTACTGTTTTGCCAGAGGACAAGAAAAAGACTCTCGGGGTTGATGTCATCCGCCAGATGCGCGATGACGCATACATCATCCCAAACGAGAGTGAGCGCAAGGTTTACATAATCGCCAAGGCGGAACTGATGGTCGACAAGACCCAGAACGCCCTCCTCAAGATCCTTGAGGAGCCACCACATTATGCAACCTTTATCCTACTCTGCGACACGCACTCCACCTTAATTGAAACAGTGCTTTCCCGTGTCGCACTCTTTAGCCTCGGCGAGGACGCGGAAACCGAAAACGATGAGGCCTATGCCGAGTACCTTGACCTTGCCAAGGCAATGGCAAGCTCGATGGCTACTCGTAATCGCTTCGGCCTCATGAACGCCGTTTCCGCTTTTGATAAAAACTTTGACAAGCTCACGCCAGCGCTTGACTGTCTTAGCGCGATTGTTCGCGACGCGCTGATTATCAGTGCCGGTGGCAATGAGCTCATCAGCGGGGCGCCCGATATCGCGCGCAGCATGGCAAGCGCGCTGTCCACTGGAGAAATCATCAGTGCACAGGAGGGCATCACCGAGATTGGCAAAGCAATAAGCATCTACGCAAACAACAACCTTACACTAACAAGGCTTGTATCAAAACTAATTGGAGGTCAAAATGACTGAAGTAGTTGGCATAAGATTCAAAGAGGTCGGCAAGATCTATTGCTTTGACCCAAAGGGCGAGACATTGACGCCTGGTCAATACGTAATCGTTGAGACCGCGCGTGGTGTCGAGTGTGGCCAAGTTGCAAC
>JAUNQL010000056.1 GCA_030536195.1 Clostridia bacterium
AGAAGGATGCTATCGTTATCGAGTATCTCGCATAATCAAAATTTTAATGAACCCGCTCACTTGAGCGGGTTCTTTTTTTGTTGATAATTTGGACAAATTGGAGTATAATGTACAAGCGTTTAAATTCCATTTGGAGGTAATACTATGGCATACAAAAATAAGTATCCTTATATCTTCGTTCACGGCATGATGGGCTGGGGCGAAGACAACAAACTTTACAACCTCATGCCTTACTGGGGCATGGTTGCTGGTAACCAGATGAGACAGCTTCGTGCACAGGGCATCGAGGCTTATGCACCACAGGTATCACCTGTTGGTTCAGCTTGGGACCGTGCTTGCGAGCTCTATGCTCAGCTTGTTGGTGGCGTAGTTGACTATGGTAAGGCTCATAGCGAGGCAAAGGGCCACGCTAGATACGGTCAGGACTTTGGCAATGGCTTTGTTCCTGATTGGTCATCAACAAACAAGATTCATCTCATTGGTCACTCATTTGGTGGCGCTACAATGAGAATGCTCGTAGAGCTTTTGACAAACGGTTCAGAGGCAGAGCGTGCTTGCACACCAAAAGAGGAACTTTCACCACTCTTCGAGGGTGGCCACGGCGATTGGGTTAAGTCATTGACAGCAGTTTCTGCTCCTCATGATGGTACATCATTCGTTAACGCTTTCCCAAAACTTATGATTGGCGTAAAGTATGGCGTTCTCGGTCTTGCATCAATTCTTGGTAACGTTGGTTCTCGTACATACTATGACTGGAAGATGTGCCAGTGGGGTCTCACAATGCCACCAAAGGCACCAACAGATAAGAAGAATATCCTTAACATCAAGGCTATCCGCAAGGTTGCTAAGTCTAAGGACAACGTATTTGATGATCTTGAAATCGGCCAGGCTATGGATATGAACAGAACTATCCATACATCTAAGGACGTTTACTACTTCTCAGTTTCTGGTGACGGTACACAGCCAGTTGGTGACGGTACTTATGTACGCGCACCAATCATGATTTTTGCATTCATTCCATTTGCAAAGGTTATGGGTCGTTTCCCAATCGGCCAGAACATCAACGGCGCAGAGATCACAGAGGACTGGCGCAAGAACGACGGTCTTGTATCTCTTGAATCAGGACGTTACCCTCACCTTGAGGAGCACGTACAGTTCGATAAGAACAACGTAAAGAAGGGCATTTGGAACGTTCTTCCAGACGCTATCGGTGACCACGGTACAGTAATCGGCGGATCACTTTCATTCATCGGTCCTGGCAAGCCACAGAAGTACAGAGACACATACAACTACTGGATTGACTTCCTTGAGAAGCTCCCAGACTAAGATAAAATTTTTGCTCGCTTGAGTCACATCAAGCGAGCATTTTTTGTTTGTAATATTGTAACCTATTTAAATTTGTGTTAAAATTATTTGTCTAATTATTTTTATTTATATTAAATATTATATATAAAGGAGGGAAAAGATGGCTACATCAATTGTATCGCAGGCGGAATTGAATACTCAATTTGCCTACACTTTGAAAGTTAAAGAGTACTTGAGTGCCGCTTTTCCTGACAAGAAAATGCTCGCTTATACACATACCTTTGGCTGCCAAGGTAATGTTGCCGAAGGCGAGCGTATAGATGGAATGCTTGAGCAAATGGGTTATGGATTTACTGACGACCCATCAAAAGCAGACTTTGTTTTGTTTAACACCTGTGCCGTACGTGAGCATGCAGAGGAGCGTGTGTTTGGTAACATTGGTACTTTGAAGAAGTACAAGGAACAAAATCCAAACATGCTTATCGCGGTCTGTGGATGTATGGTACAGCAGGAGCATATTAAGGCAAGGCTCAAGCGCAGCTTTAAGTATGTGGATATAGTTTTTGGCACACATGCTATTCATACATTCCCACAACATGTCTATGAGGCACTGACGGGTGATGACCGTGTCTTTGCAGTGCCAGAGTCAGACGGTGTTATCTTTGAGGGTGTCCCATCAAAGCACACCAATGACCTCAAGGCATTCCTGCCAATCTCATACGGTTGCAACAACTTCTGCACCTACTGTGTAGTGCCACTCGTTAAGGGTCGTGAGCGCAGCAGGAGGTACGAGGACATTGTTGCCGATGCAAAGGAACTTGTGGCCAAGGGCTACAAAGAGATTATGCTGATTGGACAGAATGTCAACTCGTATGGCAATGACTTTGGTGAGGTCAATCTTTTCTCAAAGCTTCTCAAGGAAATTGATGAGATACCGGGTGACTTTATCATCCGTTTTATGACCTCCCATCCAAAGGATTGCTCATTTGAACTTATCGATACGATGGCAAGTTGCAGCAAGGTCGAGCATCACATCCACCTTCCATTCCAGTCAGGTAATGACAGGGTGCTCGCTGCAATGAACCGCCACTATGACAGGGAACGCTATATCAGTGTTGCAAAATATGCCAAGGAGAAAATCCCAGACATCGCAATCACATCCGATGTAATTGTTGGCTTCCCAGGCGAGACATACGAGGAGTTCCTCGATACAGTCTCACTGATTAGAGAGGTCGAGTTCTCATCGCTTTACGTCTTTATGTATTCACCTCGTGTCGGCACCAAGGCCGCCGAGATGGAGGACCAGGTAAGCGACGAGGAGAAGTCGAGGCGCTTTAACGAGTTGTCGGCGGCGCAGGAGCAGGTAGCGACCGAGCGCTCCGCCAACATGAAGGACAAGACGTATCGCGCACTCGTAGAGGGACGCAACAAGGCTGGCCGTCTAAATGGCAGGACCTCACAGAACATCATGATTGAATTTGATGGTGACGATAACTTAATCGGCACTTTTCAAAATATAAAAGTTAAAGAACCACTTACGTGGATATTGAAAGGAGAACTCCAATAATGGACGTAATCGAACTTACAAGACAGCTTGGCGCTGAAATTCAGGCTAGTGAAGAGTACAAAGCTTTCACAGCTGCAAAGGTAGCATCAGAGAACGATGCAGAAGTAAATGACAAGATGGCTAAGATTGAGGAGATCCGTGCCGCTTATCAGGCAGCTGCTATGGATCCAAACCCAGATGAGAAGCTTCTTGGCAAACTTGACAAGGATTTCCAGGATGTTTATGCATCTCTCATGGTATCTGACACAATGGCAGCTTACGAGGAAGCTCGCGAAGCACTTGACAGCAAGATGAACTACATCATGCAGATCCTCTACCTCTGTGTAAACGGTGAGGACCCAGCAACATGTGAGCCACCAGAGGAGCATGAGTGCGGTGGTGACTGTGGTTGCTGCAGCAGCGACTGCGGTTGCTAATTGATTGAACTTTAGAAGTAAGGAGGCGATAAGATGGGTGAGTATACACCTATGATGCAACAGTACTTGCAGACTAAGGAACAATACAAAAATGAAATACTGTTTTATCGTCTCGGAGACTTCTATGAGATGTTCTTTGACGATGCAATAACAGCATCGCGCGAGCTTGACCTGGTCCTTACAGGTAAGGACTGTGGTCAAGATGAACGCGCGCCAATGTGCGGCGTGCCATTCCACGCTGCTGACTCATACATTGCAAGGCTTGTTGCCAAGGGCTACAAGGTTGCAATCTGTGAGCAGCTCGAGGACCCAGCAGCCGCAAAGGGTATCGTCAAGCGTGGCGTTATTCGAATCGTTACCCCTGGTACGGTTATCGAATCAACAATGCTTGACGAAACAAGAAACAACTACCTCTGCTGCGCATGTTGCGTAGAGCATGAGGTGGGACTCTCATTTGTTGATGTCTCAACAGGTGCAGTTTTTGTAACAACTGTATCAGCTGACTTTGGTGGAGCAGAGGTTCTAAACGAACTTGGTCGCTTTACACCAACCGAGGTTATCGCAAATGAACTCGCAACTAAAATCCCTGGTCTCATGGAATATGAGAAGCGAGTTGAAACAGTCAAGATTCAACTCTTCCCAGAGGATGCATTTGATTTTGGTCTTACCGAAGAGACAGTTACAAAACACTTCGGCAAGTCACTTGATGAACTAGGTCTCATATCCAAGGCATCAGTGTCTGCGCTTGGCGCATCATTGACATACCTCAAGGATATGCAAAAGACTGACCTTCTCAATATCAGAGCAATTAATTACTACACAGACGAAAAGTATATGCGCCTTGATTTCTCAGCGCGCAGGAACTTGGAACTTATCGAGACTATGCGTAACCGCGACAAGCGTGGTTCGCTCCTTTGGGTGCTCGACAAGACCAAGACAGCCATGGGCAAGCGCATGCTCCGCTCATACCTTGAGCAACCACTTGTCAGCCCAGCGGGCATCATCAGACGCCAGAACGCTGTTGCATGGCTTATTGAAAACATAGAGGTCCGTGACGAGATAGCATCCCTCATGGTCAACATCCATGATATGGAGCGACTCATCACACGTATCTCCTATGGCACAGCAAACGCTCGTGAACTCCGCTCTCTTTATGAGACGGTTTCACTCCTTGCTCCAATCAAGGAACTTCTTGGTAACAGGTCAACGGAACTCCTTGAACAGATAAACGGCAACATCGATCCACTCAGTGATGTACTTGAACTTATCGATTCCGCTATTGCAGAGGATCCACCATTCTCAGTTCGAGAAGGTGAGATGATTCGTGATGGCTATAACTCTGAACTTGATGAGCTCCGTGACATCCTAAAGGGTGGCAAGGGTTACCTTGCAGAGATAGAGGCTAAGGAGAAAGAGCGTACAGGAATCACAAAACTTAAAATCGGCTATAACCGAGTATTCGGATACTATATTGAAGTTTCCAACTCCTTTAAGGACAAGGTACCAGAGGAGTACATCAGGAAACAGACACTCGCAAACTGTGAGCGCTACATCACACAGGAACTCAAGGAACTTGAGTCCAAGGTGCTCGGCGCTCAGGAGCGCATTACACGACTTGAGTATGAGATATTCTCAAGTATCCGTGATAGCGTGGGCGCAGAGCTTGATCGCATCCAGCGCACAGCAACCGCTGTTGCGGAGCTCGATGTACTCTGCTCCTTTGCCAAGGTTTCAAACGACAACAACTACACCTGCCCAGAGATATCTGAGGACGGTGTGATTGAGATAAAGGATGGTAGACATCCTGTAGTTGAAAAGATGCTTGATGGTTCACCGTTTGTTCCAAATGACACTTTGCTTGATAACAAGGACAATTTGGCGGCAATCATCACTGGACCAAATATGGCAGGTAAGTCAACCTACATGCGCCAGGTAGCACTCATTGTTGTAATGGCGCAGATTGGTTGCTTCGTTCCTGCGTCCTCGGCACATGTCTCTATCTGTGACAGTGTCTTTACGAGAGTTGGCGCATCGGATGACCTTGCAGCCGGCCAATCAACCTTTATGGTTGAGATGACCGAGGTCGCAAGTATCCTCAAAAATGCGACCTCAAGCAGCCTCGTCATCCTTGACGAGATTGGCCGTGGCACATCGACTTTCGATGGCATGAGTATCGCTCGTGCAGTGCTCGAGTATGTCTGCTCTAAAAAGATTGGAGCCAAGACACTCTTCGCAACTCACTACCACGAGCTGACTGACCTCGAGGAGGAGATGCCGGGCATCAAAAATTACAACATCGCGTGCAAGAAGCGTGGAGATGACATCATCTTCCTTCGCAGGATTGTTCGTGGTCCTGCTGATGGCTCCTATGGTATTGAGGTTGCCAAGCTCGCTGGCGTACCAAACGCAGTTGTAAAGCGTGCACATGAGGTCCTCGATGAGATTATCGAGCTCCAGACCGGTGCATCAGTTCAGGCCAAGTCTATCGCCAAGGAGCTCTCAGACGTCGACTCCTACTACGGTGGGGATGATGACATGCAGATCTCATTTGCTAGCACATCAAGCGATGCAATCGTCGATGAGCTTCGCGCACTCGACGTCAATACATTGACTCCAATCGAGGCAATGCAAAAACTCTATGACCTTGTAAAGAGGGCTAACGAAAACTAACCAGGAGGTGACACCGTGTCCAAGATTAATGTTTTGCCAAAGCATATGGCTGACCTTATCGCTGCTGGCGAAGTTGTTGAACGCCCAGCATCAGTCATCAAGGAACTTATGGAAAACTCAATCGACGCAGGTGCCACTTCACTCACAGTTGAGATAAAGCGTGGCGGCATAACCTATATGCGTGTCACTGACGACGGCTGTGGCATTGAGCGCGATGACGTGCGCAATGCTTTCAAGTCCCACGCCACTAGCAAGATCAAGGTGGAGGAGGACCTCCTCTCCATTGGTACTCTTGGCTTCCGTGGCGAGGCACTAGCGTCAATCGCCGCCGTTGCAAAAGTTGATATTTTGACAAGGACTCCTGATGACGATATAGGTACCCTCTACAAAATCGAGGGTAGTGAAGAGGTAACTCTTGACGACGCTGGTTGTCCACAGGGCACAACAATCATCGTCAAAGACATCTTCTTTAACACACCAGCTCGTATGAAGTTCCTTAAAAAGGATGTAACTGAGGGCAATGCTGTTGCAGGTGTTGTTGATCGTATCGCACTCTCACATCCAGAGGTTTCAATCCGTTTCATCCGTGACGACAAGCAACAACTTGTCACAACTGGCAACGGCAAACTCCAGAGTGCTGTTTACTCAGTATTTGGTAAGGACTTTGCAAACGGTCTTGTTGAGACGGAGTATGAACTCGATGGTATCAAGGTGTCTGGTCTTGTTTCACTCCCAGTTGCCTCCCGTGCCAATCGCGCTATGCAGTTCTTCTTCCTCAATGGCAGACTCGTCAAGAGCATAACTGCTCAGGCTGCCCTTGAGCAGGCATACAAAAACGCAATAATGGTCGGCAAGTTCCCATCATGTGTCTTAAACATTGAGGCACCTCTAAACTCAGTTGATGTCAACGTACACCCAGCTAAGACAGAGGTACGTTTTGAAAACGAGAAGAAGATCTTTGATGCTGTCTACTATGCAACAAAAGCTGCAATAGAGGAAAAGGACAAGCCAAACAAGATTGACCTTGCCAAGGTTGCACTGAGGCAAGAGAGCAATCCTTTCAAGGAAGAGGCAAG
>JAUNQL010000207.1:0-549 GCA_030536195.1 Clostridia bacterium
GAAAGAATGGCTGTGGTGGTGGAGGCTGACCATATGCAGGAGTTCATGGATTTCTGCGGCCTTGACAATGTCGAGGTCACCCATGTGGCCGATGTCACTTCGACTGGCAGGATGCGTATGTTCAACCATGGCGTAAAGGTCTGTGACATAGCTCGTTCATTCATAGATAGCGCCGGTGCGAAGCATTTTGCAAAAGCTGCTGTGGCCGCTGTCGAGGACAAGGATCCGTTCAAGCGTGAACCGGAAGGGAAGACCATGGCTGAGAAACTCACAAATCTCATGGCTTCTCCTAATGTGGCATCTCAGAAGGGCCTGGTGGAGATGTTTGATTCCACCATCGGCCGCTCCACTGTCCTGATGCCTTACGGCGGAGCTCGCCAGACCACGGAGACCCAGGCCTCCGTCCAGAAACTTCCTGCTGACGGATATACTGACACGGCAAGCGTCCTGGCTTTCGGCTACAATCCTGACATAGCCAAATGGAGCCCATATCATTCCGCTGCATACTCTGTAGTGGAAGCCTGCACGAAAGTGGCATGTACCGGAGCA
>JAUNQL010000207.1:559-1695 GCA_030536195.1 Clostridia bacterium
GGATGACCAAGGATCCTCACAGCTGGGGAAAGCCTCTCAGCGCACTTCTGGGAACCATCAAGATGCAGGTTGCTCTCGGTCTTCCGTCCATTGGCGGAAAGGACTCCATGAGCGGAACATTCGAGCATCTCAATGTGCCTCCGACCCTTGTGGCCTTCGGTATCACCACCGTGAATGCAAACGAGGTGATTTCTCCGGAATTCAAGAAGGCGGGCAACAAGATATATCTGATCAAACATACTCCTCTGGACAACTTCATGCCTGACACGGATGCGCTCAAGGCCAACTGGACCGCTCTGCGCGGACAGATAGTCGCCGGCAAGGTCGTCTCCGCATGGTCTGCATGCTACGGCGGTGTCGCTGAGGCTCTTGTCAAGATGTCATTCGGCAACTCCCTCGGAGTGAAGGTGAACATCGATGAGGACGAACTGTTCCGTCTGAACTACGGATCAGTGATGGTCGAGACCATCGGCGAGCTTGACATTCCTTCCGCCGTCCTTCTCGGAGAGGTCACTGCTTCAGACATCTGCATCAACGGTGAAACAGTTGATCTGGATACACTTGAGGCTGCTTATGTGAATAAATACGCGAAGCTCTATCCTCCGAAAGTCAAGCCTTTGTTTGACGAGCCTGTCCCTGAGGTAGCAGCCCGTGAGTATGACAAGTCAAATCTTGTATATCCTGGCGAGCCTGTCGCCAAGCCTGTAGTCTGTCTGCCGGTGTTCCCGGGCTCCAACTGCGACTATGACACGGCGAAGGCGTTCAGAAAGGCTGGAGCTGAAGTCCGTCCGTTCATTTTCAGGAATCTTACTCCGGAAGATGTCCTGACGAGCATCGATGAACTTTCAGCAAGGATAGATGAGAGCCATATTCTCGCATTCTGCGGAGGTTTCTCTTCCGGTGACGAGCCGGACGGCAGCGGCAAGTTCATCGCCGATGTCATCAACAACGCCAAGGTCGGTGCTGCCATCGCAGGACTTCAGGCGAGGGGAGGACTCATCATCGGTATTTGCAACGGTTTCCAGGCTCTGGTCAAGAGCGGCCTTCTGCCTTACGGCAAGCTCGGTCTCGTGACTCCGGATTCTCCGACATTGTTCAGGAATGACATCAACCGCCATATCTCGCTCATCGCCACC
>JAUNQL010000057.1:0-4547 GCA_030536195.1 Clostridia bacterium
TCAATCTCAACGGCTGTCTTGAGGTATGTCTTGAGGTCCTCATCCTTGGAAACTATCTGCATTGCGCGTCCACCAAGTACGAATGATGGTCGAACAAGCACTGGGTAACCAACGTCGTTTGCAGCAGCAATGCCTGCTTCAATGTTAGTTACAGCGTGACCCTTTGGCTGAGGAATGCCCAGCGTTGTAAGTACCTCGTTAAAGCTATCACGGTTCTCTGCGCGCTCAATAGCTGCGCAGTCAGTACCGATGATTTTAACTCCCCTGTCCATAAGTGGCTGAGCCAAGTTAATTGCTGTTTGACCACCGAGGGATGCAACAACACCCTCTGGCTGCTCGAAATCGATAATTGCCATTACATCCTCTGGTGTGAGTGGCTCGAAGTAGAGCTTGTCAGCAGTTGTATAGTCAGTTGATACTGTCTCTGGGTTATTGTTGATGATTATTGCCTCATAGCCCTCACGCTTGATTGTCTGAACAGCGTGAACTGTTGAGTAGTCAAACTCAACGCCCTGGCCGATACGGATTGGGCCTGCACCTAAAACAATTATCTTTCTCTTGTCTGTCAGGCGTGATGCATTCTCGCCCGTGTATGATGAGTAGAGATATGCAATGTACTTGCCTGTATGTAATGTATCTACCATCTTAAAGATTGGTGTGATACCGTTCTGCTTACGTTTGTTATAGATGTCTATCTCTGGAAGGTTCCAGAGGTTTGCAATGAACTTGTCAGAGAAGCCCATAATCTTGGCTTCTTTGAGGACTGCGATGTCATTGATATTGCTCTTGAGTTTTGTTTCCATATCAACGATTTTCTTGAAACTCTCAAGGAAGAGCTCTGTGATCATTGTTACTTCATGGAGCTTTTCAATTGATTCGCCACGGCGAAGAAGTTCAAAGATTGCATATACATTGTCATCCTTAAATTCCTTGATGTACTCGTAGAGTTCATCAGTTGAGAATGAGTCAAATTTTGCAAGATGGAAGTGGCAAACGCCTATCTCAAGGGAACGAACTGACTTAAGGCAGCACTCCTCAAGTGTTGAACCGATGCCCATTACCTCACCTGTTGCCTTCATCTGAGTTCCAAGTGTGTTAGGAGCAGATGCAAACTTATCAAATGGGAATCTTGGGAACTTAGCAACAATGTAGTCAAGTGATGGCTCAATTGCCGCTGTGCCACCTGCTACTGGGATCTCCTCAAGAGACATACCAGTTGCAATCTTGGCAGTAACTCTAGCAATTGGGTAACCAGATGCCTTAGAAGCAAGTGCAGATGAACGTGATACTCTTGGGTTTACCTCGATGAGGTAGTACTCAGAGGATGTTGGTGAGAGAGCGAACTGTACGTTACAACCACCAACGATTTTAAGCTCACGGATAAGCTTGATAGCGCTGTCGTTGAGCATCTTAAGGTCATGGTCATTTAAGGATAAAATAGGAGCAACAACCATTGAGTCACCTGTGTGTACACCAACAGGATCGACATTTTCCATACCACAGATTGTAATTGCGTTGTCGTTACCGTCACGCATTACTTCGAATTCAATCTCTTTAAAGCCCTTAACAGACTTCTCGATGAGAACCTGGTGAACTGGTGAGAGTGCAAATGCATTCTTACCAATCTCCATGAGTTCCTCTTCATTGTTAGCAAAGCCGCCGCCTGTACCACCAAGGGTAAATGCAGGACGAAGTACTACAGGGTAACCGATGTGCTCTGCGGCCTGCTTTGCCTCATCGAGATTATAGGTAATCTCGGATGGGATAACTGGCTCGCCTATTGACTCGCACATCTCCTTAAAGAGTTCTCTGTCCTCTGCGCGCTCGATACTCTCTGATGATGTGCCGAGAAGTTCTACACCGCACTCCTTGAGTACGCCCTTCTTCTCAAGCTGCATACAGAGGTTGAGGCCTGTCTGGCCACCAATGCCAGGAATGATAGCATCTGGACGCTCATAGCGAAGAATCTTGGCTATGTATTCAAGTGTTAAAGGCTCCATGTAAACCTTGTCTGCAATTGATGTATCAGTCATGATAGTTGCAGGGTTGGAGTTACAGAGAATTACCTCATAGCCCTCCTCTTTCAAAGCGAGACATGCTTGTGTACCAGCATAGTCAAACTCTGCGGCCTGGCCAATTACAATTGGGCCAGAACCAATGATAAGAATTTTCTTTAAATCTGTTCTCTTTGCCATTTTTGTTTGCTCCTATGATTTATTTAGAATAAACTTCACTGCCATGAAAGACAGTTTTATAATTAACACCATTTAGTTTCACACCGGTGTACGGTGTTGCACGTCCCATGGAAAGGAACGTATTTGGATCAACAATAAATTCCTCATCAAGTTCCCAAAGTGAATAGTCATCATGAAGAGGTATATCAAAACGCTGTCTTGGATTTGTTGACAAGAGGTCAACAAGCGTGTTAAGCGTTATTACTTTCGAATTCAGTACAAGTTTTGTATAGAGGACTGGAAACGCTGTCTCGAGTCCTACTATTCCAAAGGCAGAGCCCATAAGGCCCTTTGCCTTCTCCTCTGCGCTGTGAGGCGCATGGTCTGTCGCTATCATATCGATAGTGCCATCTGTTATACCGAGGAGTAACGCCTCCATATCGGCCACACTACGAAGTGGTGGGTTCATCTTAAAGCGTCCGTCCTCCAAAAGGTCGTTCTCACAGAGAGTCAAATAATGTGGTCCAGTCTCGCAAGTTACATCAACACCGGACTTCTTTGCGTCCCTAATGAGTTCAACGCTCTCCTTAGTCGAGATGTGACATACGTGATATGGACAACCTGTCTCGTAAGAGAGGTTGATATCACGTTCAATCTGCTTCCACTCAGAAGCGGAGCAGATACCACGGTGGCCGTGGTTCCTCGCATATGCGCCGTCATGGATGTAGCCACCATTCAGAAGCTCATTGACCTCGCAATGAGCAACTATCATCTTGCCTAGGGCATGTGCCCTCTCCATTGCCTCGCGCATCATGCCAGCATCCTGGACGCCGTGTCCGTCGTCCGAGAACGCGATGCACTTATCCGCAAGGCCCTCTAGGTCCGCAATAACCTGGCCCTTCTGGCCAACAGTTATTGCCGCATACGGGCGGACATCTATCACCGCATCGCGATCTATGATGTCCTGTTCCACCCCTATATTCTCTATACTGTCAGGTACGGGATTTAAATTTGGCATTGTACAAACAGCTGTGTATCCACCATGTGAAGCGGCCATAGAGCCGGTTCTAATTGTCTCTTTATAAGCAAAGCCAGGCTCCCTGAAATGTACATGTACATCACAAAAAGCAGGCAGTTTAGTGAGTGCCAAATTTATCCCTCCCTTAGGTTTTATAAAATGGAGCGCCTCTTGCGAGGTGCTCCATTAAATCTATTCATCAAATTTTAAGTCAATTGCAGATTCTGAGAGAACAGCACCATTTGTCTCTGGGTTTTCCTCATCAAAGTCATAATCCCTACCTGGAAGGATAGCGTTGAGAAGGATACCAGCAATAGATGCTACTGCAAGAGCTGAAAGAGAAATTACAGCAGAACCAACTGAGAATGATACGCCATCTGTAAGTCCAAGACCTGTTACAAGGATTACAGCAGCGATAATAAGGTTACGTGAGTTTGCGAAATCAACGTGTGTATCAACGATGTTTCTAACACCGGCTGCAGAAATCATACCGTAGAGAACGAATGAGATACCACCGATAACAGCTGTTGGAAGAAGCTCGATGAATGCTGCAAACTTAGGGCAGAATGAAAGTACTGTTGCAAAGATAGCAGCAAGACGAATTACGCGTGGATCATAAACCTTAGTAAGTACAAGAACGCCTGTGTTCTCGCCGTATGTTGTGTTAGCAGGACCACCTACGAGGGATGCAAGTGTTGTTGCAAGACCGTCACCCACAAGTGTTCTGTGGAGACCAGGATCCTTGATGTAGTTCTTGTCAACTGTTGCACTGATAGCTGAGATATCACCGATGTGCTCCATCATTGTTGCAAGAGCGATAGGCATAATTGCAATGATTGATGAGATAACAAGTGTGTTCTTAGACCAGTCAACGCCAAGGATTGTGCTTGCCTTATGAATTGGGAAACCAATCCATGGAGCTGCTTTAAGATACTCAAGAGCACTTACAGAGAAGAGTTGCATGTTATCCTTACCACCGATAGCAATAGCAGCACCGTCAGATGTTGGGGCACCACATGCTACTGCAAGGATAGCAGCGATTGCAACTGAACCAAGTACGCCGATAAGGATAGGAAGGATCTTAGCCATTCCTTTGCCCCAGATGTTAAAGATGATAACAAGGGCAAGAGCTATCAAAGCGATTGGCCAACATGTTGCACAGTTTGAAATAGCTGAGCTAGCAAGTCCAAGTCCGATGCAGATAATGATAGGACCTGTTACAACTGGTGGGAAGAACTTCATTACCTTGTGAACACCAACAGCCTTGATACAAGCTGCAAGTACGAAGTAAAGAAGGCCTGCGCATGCAACACCGAGGCATGCGTATGGAAGAAGCTGTGCTGTTGTCATGTCCT
>JAUNQL010000057.1:4607-7007 GCA_030536195.1 Clostridia bacterium
CAAGGAATGCGAATGAAGAACCAAGGAATGCTGGAACCTTCATCTTAGTAATGAGGTGGAAAAGAAGTGTACCGAGACCGGCACAGAGAAGTGTTGTTGAAACATCAAGACCTGTAATAAGAGGTACAAGTACTGTTGCTCCAAACATTGCGAACATGTGCTGGAGACCTAAGATTAACATCTTAGGAGTGCCAAGTTCGCGAGCGTCATAAATTGCTTTTTGCTCTGACATTGTAATTTCTCCTTTTTTAAATATTTGCTATAAACTAGGCTTTCGCCTTAATTGCCACTTCGTTAACTCCATCTATCTCGCTTACACGAACACAGATGAATTCCTCCCTAGAGGTTGGGATGTTCTTGCCAACGTAGTTTGCTGAGATTGGAAGTTCACGATGTCCCCTGTCAATCATGACAGCAAACTGGATTGACTTTGGCCTGCCGATGCTCATCAATGCATCCATTGCTGCGCGTACTGTACGACCAGTGTACAAAACGTCATCCACAAGAATGATTGTCTTGTCATTTACATCAAAGTTAAGTACTGAGTCATTGAGATGTGGCTCACCGTACTTCTCTGAGAGATCGTCACGATAGAATGTGATGTCAAGCTCGCCAAGTTCAACTTTGATGTCTGAGAACTTTTCAATGTTTTCCTTAATTACCTTTGCAAGTGGTACGCCTCTCCTCTTGATTCCAACAAGATAGAGCGTATCAACCTCTGCATTATGCTCTATAATTTCGTGAGCTACACGCGCGAGTGAGCGCGACATAGTTGTCTCATCAATAATAACTTTATCCAAGCCCCTCGCCCCTTTCACAAAAAAATAAGCCTTGACGCTATGACGCGACAAGGCATAATTGTTCTAATCACCTTGCCGGCATCTCGTACCGAATTAAAGGATTTATATTGTCTATATAATACACAATATATAGTGGCATGTAAACACATTTAACTCAAATAATCATATTTTGTAGACTTGCACAAAAAACTATGCAAGAAACTTGAAAAAATAACATCCAATATGCTAAAATGTTCCCGTTGCGCGGACGTGGCGGAATTGGCAGACGCGCAGGTCTCAGACTCCTGTGAATCAAAAAATTCTTGTGGGTTCAAGTCCCATCGTCCGCACCAAAAAGGACCAAGTCGTATGACTTGGTCCTTTTCATTATCTATATTTCTCCCAGAACTCTACTGCTTCTGAAAGCCAGATTTCACCGTCCATGCCTGTGCAGAGTCCACAGCCGTGTTTACCCTGCTTGAACTGACGATAGATATGTGGGATGCCCTTTGCTGTCAAAGCCTCATCAAACTCGATCTGAGACTGCTCTGATACAAGGATGTCCTGTCCACCACGCCAGTAATATACTGGTGGGCAATCATCCGCAAGATTCTTGGCAGGATCCAAATCAGCCATCGTGATACCATTACGAGCGCTGAGGAAAGCGAGTCCCTTCTCGATTGGGCTGTTGAGAGCAGCTACTGGATAGAGCGCGATGATTGCTGCAGGCACTGGGTCACCCATTGCCTTGCAACCAAGTGTCTTAGAACCAGCAAGGCATGACATCCATGCGCCTGCTGAACCACCAGAGATAGCATATCCCTCTTTATTTACTGGGAAGTCGTGATTCATGATAAACTCAAGTGCCTTTGAAACGTCCTGACGGGCTGATTTAAAGCCACCGTGGAGTGGGAAGAGACACTGTGAGTAGTTAATGATAAAGAAGTTGTAACCCTGCTGTGTAAGCTCACGAGCCATGTGGAGACCGTCACAGATATTAGCATCCATTAAGAATGCTCCTGGAGGGCAGAAAAGTACAAATGGCTTATCTGGGTCACCTTTGAAGAAATAGAGTTTAACACCCATCTTGTATGGCTGCTTCATTATCTCCTCTTTGCTGTAGATGGAGTATTCCATCTGATAGCCCTTCTTAAACTCGTCGCCGAGCCAGTCAAGGGACTTTTTCTCCTCACTGTGCTGTACACCAAAGACTAGGTTCATGAAAACGTTGTCAGTGAGTGTTGAAAAGAAGTGGCCTGCAACGCCAGGACCGTTTAAGAAACGGTTCATGTTGTGGCCTATGAACTGTGGGTAAAAATTAAGCACTGTGTAAGGAAGAACTCTTGGATAATAAGATAATTTCATAATTACTCCTCTCCTAAAATAAAGCTCATATATACTGGGTTGTGATCAGAATAGTCAAATCCTGTATCAATAACCGCTTTATCCAAAACTTGAATATTGTCAGTTACGAAGAAACCGTCAACTGTTACAACGTACTGTGTATCGGTGTATGGACCGTCAGCATTACGGCCAGATGGGACCTTGTTGTCCTCATCAAATGGTACCACCTTTTTGACGTTTGTGCTTATCGTTGTAAAGAGGTTATCGTCAATTGGCT
>JAUNQL010000208.1 GCA_030536195.1 Clostridia bacterium
AGTACATCAAGCTCTGCTATCACGTCCTCAAGAGAATCTGTCTCAACATAATCAATGTTGTTCTTGTCAAGAATTTCAGTCTTAACATTCTCTGGAATCTTGAGTTCCTCTGGAGAGATTAAGATAAACTTAACATTGTTATATCGGGACATTGCAGCAATCAGCGAATGCACTGTGCGACCGTATTTGAGGTCGCCGCAAAGGCCAATTGTCAGGCCATCAAAGTGGCCCTTCTCGCGGTGAATCGTGAGCAAATCCGTCAGGGTTTGTGTCGGATGATTGTGACCGCCATCGCCGGCATTGATGACTGGGATGTCAACATTTGTTGCGGCGACGAAGGCAGCGCCATCCTTGTAGTGACGCATAGCTATAATGTCAGCAAAGCACTCTGCAGTGCGTGCTGTATCGGCTACGCTCTCACCTTTCGCCACTGAACAATCAGTTGGCGAAGAGAAGCCGATAACAGTACCGCCGAGGTCAAGCATTGCTGACTCAAAGCTAAAGCGCGTACGTGTGGATGGCTCGTAAAATAGTGTTGCTATTTTACGTCCCTTACACTTTTCACTGTAGTTTGAAGGGTTTGCAATGATGTCCTCTGCAGTTGCGATAAGTTCATCAATCTCGCTAAGACTTAGGTCCCTTATGTCGATTAAATCTTTCTTCACGCTTGTTCTCCAATCCATGACTCATCCGATGGGTTATCTCTAAACTTGATAAGGCGTTCCTTATCCTCTGGTTTAATATATCCTTCCTCTGCAGCAACTTCAATTACATTATCAAAAGTTGTGAGAGAATAATTTACTACATTTGCCTCCCTAAGGCGCTCAATGCCCTTTTGCATACCGTAGGTATAGATTGAGACGATACCAAGTACATCTGCACCTGCCTCGCGGAGCGCATCTACAACATCAATTACACTACCGCCTGTTGAGATAAGGTCCTCAACTACTACAACCTTCTGGCCCGGCTCGAGTTTACCCTCGATTCGATTCTGACGACCATGGTCCTTAGAGCCAGAACGTACATATCCCATAGGGAGGTTCATGATGTGACCAACAATTGCAGCATGTGCAATGCCTGCAGTTGATGTGCCCATCAGTACCTGTACATCCTTAAAGTGCTCCTTGATAAGGCCAGAGAGACCATATTCAATATCAAGTCGTACGTTTGGTGCAGTGAGTGTCAATCTGTTATCACAGTAGATTGGGCTCTTGATACCTGATGCCCAGATGAATGGCTCATCAGGTCTTAAAAATACTGCTTTTATCTTAAGTAAGTCCTTTGCTATGAGGATTTCCGTATCAGTCATAGTAGTCTCCTTTAATCAACAAATTCTTGTACGCAGCGCTTATATGCTGCTACTGGGTCATCTGCCTTGGTTATTGGTCGTCCAACAACAATGTAGTCCGAGCCAATCTCCTTTGCTTGCGCCGGTGTCATAACCCTCTTCTGGTCTCCCACTTCACCGTCGGCAAAGCGTACACCAGGTGTGACTGTTATAAAGTCATTACCACAGGTATCATGCACCTTCTCGGCCTCAAGCGGTGAGCAGACAACACCATCAAGGCCAGATGCCTTGGCATTGCTTGCATAGTGCATAACAACTTTATCTATTGGGGCCTCAATTAAGAGGTCCTTTTCCATTATTTCCTGATCAGTTGATGTGAGCT
>JAUNQL010000209.1 GCA_030536195.1 Clostridia bacterium
CTTCTTTGTTGTTTTCTTCTTAGGCTTCTCTTCCTCTACAACAGGTTCTTCCTTTTTCTTAGTAGCCATAGTCCTCCTCCTTTCTGTTTATTTGAGTTTAACTATTTGTGGTATTTCGTACCGCTGCTTATCTGAAAGGAGCGGTAGAGCTGCTCTAGGAGCATTACACGGGCGAGCTGGTGTGGGAATGTCATGAGTGACATTGAAAGTTTTCTATCAGCTCGCGCTTTCACTTCATCAGAGAGGCCGAAGGAACCGCCGATGATGAAAGTGATGTCGCTCTTGCCGTCGACTTTAAGTGCGTCAATTTCGGCGCTTAAATCGGTGGATGAGCGCTGCTTGCCCTCAATACACATTGCATATACGAAGGAACCAGCTGGTATCTTCTGTAGTATCTGTTTGCCCTCTTTTTCAAGGCCCTGATTTATCTGGGCATCAGATGGATTCTGTGGCAAAGCATATTCATCGAGTTCAATTATATTTAGTTTACAAAAGGGAGTCAACCTTTTTGAATACTCACTTTGAGCGTCTCGAAGGTAGTTCTCTTTGAGCTTTCCGATACAGATTATATTGACGTTTAGCATCCTATACCTCCAAGAGTGTTGGCTCATGTCTATTGGCAACTTCTAGTGTGTAATCTTTATTGATCGTTGCACCCTCTTGGAAGAGCCTTGCAACGTGTGTCTGGTGAGCGAGTTCTGGTATGTTGTTCTCCTCACTTAAGTGGGCAAGGATGATGTGCTCTGTGCCGCTTTTAAGGAGCTGTGCTGATGCCTCTGCTGAGAGGTCATTTGAAAGGTGTCCTTGCGAACCCAAGATACGCCTTTTTAGGTAGTATGGATATGGACCAGCGCTGAGCATAGCCTCATCATGGTTTGACTCAAGAAGGATTGCCTTGGAGCCCGTGATGCCATCAAGTGTCTCATCAGTGATGTAGCCAGTGTCAGTTACAACTGAGAACTTGTCAAGGTTTGGTAAAAGGACACTGTAGCACTGAGGTGCAACGGTGTCGTGTGAGGTGCGGTGTGCCTCAATGTGGAAGTCACCTATATCAGCATAGTTGCTGATGACATATACTGGGAAATCACCATCAAGTTGGCCTGCATCATCAAGGTACTGGAGAGTTTTCTCATTGGCATATACAGGGATGTTGTAGTTCTTGGCAAAAACTCTAAGTGCGCCTATGTGGTCGCTGTGTTCATGCGTGATGAAAAGAGCCTTAACAGCGTCTGGGGTCAGGCCTGCGCTGTTTAAAGCTATCACGAGATTTTTGCAGTTTTTGCCGGCATCTATGAGGATGCCTTCATGCTCATTTCCGATATATGTGGAGTTGCCAGAACTACCGGAATAGAGTGAACACAACTTGTACATATTCTCTCCTAAAAATAAATGGGGTGCAGATTGCACCCCATTAGTTCCTTTGATTAACCTGCAGTACGAACTTCATGAGAAGGCTCATCCTCAAATGTTACACGCTCGATGTCGGCACCAATTGCCTTGAGCTTTTCAACAACATTTTCGTAACCACGATCGATGTAGATGATGTTCTCGATTTCAGTTCTGCCCTTTGCGATGAGTCCAGCGATTATCATTGCTGCACCAGCACGAAGGTCATCTGCTTTAACTGGGGAACCGTTCAAGTGTTCAACACCAGTTATTA
>JAUNQL010000210.1 GCA_030536195.1 Clostridia bacterium
ACAAGCCTTGTACTAAATTTAAAGATTCATCCATTGATATTTTATATTTTTTACCCAAAACATTTTGCAATTTTGATAGTGAAAATAATTTTGGTGGATTAATGATTTCTTTTTTACTTTTCTTGTCTACAACTATACATTTTTCTTGATTATATTTATTGCACAAATCTAATGCTTTTTGTTTGTCTTTTTTATCAAATTTTTCCTTACTATTTAATTCAATTTCTTCACCATTTGTTAATTCTTTTGAGGCTATTCCATAATAAATTGATGGGACAAAGTTTCTTATTGAAAGATCTCTATCATATATTGCTTTTACTACTGGTATTATTACTCTTCCGACTCTAAGTAATGTTCCAGTTTTTAAAGTTGCATATCTTGTTAAATTTACACCATATAACCAATCAATGTATGTTCTAGCATAACCTTCGTTTGCCAAATTATCATAATTTTCATCTGGTGGTAAATCATTAAGTGCTTCTAATATTGTATCTTTAGTTTGATCTGGTAACCAAAGTCTCTTCATTGGTTTTTCTTTTTCTAATGCATACTTAACGCAAAGTCTGACTATTATTTCTCCTTCTCTATCAGCATCGCCTGCATTTATGATAGCGGACACATCATCTCTATTAATTAAACTTTTTATTAAATTAAATTGCTTTAATACTCCAGCGTCAACTTTTTTATCTTCACCTTTTTTTAAATTAAATTTAAACTCTTTAGGAAAGCATGGTAAGTTATCCATTTTCCATCTATTTTCTGGATTTTGTTCATAATCTTCAACATCTGCTAGAGAAAATAAATGTCCAAATACGTATGTAACTATGTACTTATCATTTTCAAAATAACCTTGCTTTTGTGTCATATTGCCAATTGCATCTTTAATATTTCTAGCTAAGCTTGGCTTTTCCGCAATTATTACTTCCATACTTTATCCTCCAATAATAAGATTATAACATAATATCAAGTTCTATCGCCGTAATTTTACATTCTGTATTTAGAAATGGAGAAGATTATCGCTGTATTTTAATATAGAGATTTTCTTATTAACTACCATCGTATCGCTTTTTTTGGCATCGTTGTGTGCCAAGAAAAAGGCAATCGTTGTTCTATTTTTTTCTCGTTAGCACTCAAAAAAAGGGTATAAAAAAAGAACTGATCTAAAAAAAAGAATCAGTTCTATCGATATTAGTTTTGGACTCTCTTTATAATCACCGCCTGGTTGTACCAGTACCTAAGGTTGCGGTTTTGAAAAGTGGTTTGGTGTGGTTGCTTAGACAACAAAAAAGACTAGTCATATAAAACTAGCCTTATGCTCATAAAATGGTCGGGATGACAGGATTTGAACCTGCAACCACATGGTCCCAAACCATGTGCTCTACCAAATTGAGCCACATCCCGATACTGGTGCGCCCGGTAGGAATTGAACCCGCAACCTTTTGGTCCGTAGCCAAACGCTCTATCCAATTGAGCTACGAGCGCAGCTCTTAAATTGACGTAATCAATTTAACCATAGATAATAATAACACTTTTACACTTAAATGTCAATCATTTTTGTATAAATGTCTAATTTAAACTCAATTAATGAGCGTTAGACTACGTTACTATTCTAAAATTTGGCTTTTTTCTTAATTTCCTATCGCTTTT
>JAUNQL010000058.1 GCA_030536195.1 Clostridia bacterium
AAAACTGAAAAGAAAACAGAGACTTAGAAGAATGAACCTGCTAAGAAAAAGACTTCAAAAGAAAAGAAGCCAGCTGAAAAGAAGAATACAACTAAGAAGTCAACTACAACTGAAAAGAAATCTACTACAACAAAGAAAAAAGCTCCTCCTAAAAAAACGGAGGAACCTGTTGTTGAAGAACCGAAAGTTGAGCCAGAGGCACCTGCTGAAGTTGAAGTAATTGAGCCAGTTCCAGAGGAAAAGCCAATTGTTTTCCAGTGGCATCTAGTAACGATATTCTTGCTTGTAGGACTTGTTTCAATCTATGGACTGTTCTTGTTTAAGGAGAGCGTTAGGACTGCAAGAGAGGCTGCTTGGGCAGCTGATCATCCAACAGAGGCAGTTGTAACAACTAAGAGTCCACAGATGAACAAGAAGAAACGAGAAGAGACAACAGAGTGGGCTGTTCGCTATGATTGGGAGTTGCCAACTGAGGAGGAAACAGAGGAGGAGACAACAGCTGCTCCAGCTGTAACTACTACTCAGGCTGCAACAACTACTACAACTAAAGCACCTGCACCAACACCGACGCCAGAACCAGCGGACGATCCAGTGACTCCACCGGTAGATCCAACTCCACCAGAGCCAGTAGAGCCGGAGACTCCACCGGTAGAAGGATAAAAGAAAATCCCTTGAGGAATTCCTCAAGGGATTTGTTTTTTAGTATTGAACTGCCCAACGTTCGAGCATAAGGATTGCAAGTGAAGTGTTGACTGTTACGTCGCCTTCGTCTGCACGAATTGCAAGGATTGTTGGAACTTGATCGATTACATAGTCGAGCTGGTAACCATCGTACCAAATCTGTGCCTGGAGCATTGGAGCGTAAGCTTTGCTTTCAGTTTCAACCTGAATAGCCTTAGCCTGAGCTGTTGCACCAGAGTAGATTGTTGATGGGTGAAGGACGTTGAGACATGTCTGAGAATACTCTGATGTGTACTCTGGGTCGTCCTTTAATACGATTGTTACGTTGTAGTAACCATCCTGGTATGTACAGTTTGCTGACCTTACCATAGAAGTTGTGAGCTTGCTTGCTGTGTCAGTGTATGTATCTGATGGGAACTCCTCTTGTGCCTGAGCACCTGTAAATACTTTTACAGTTGAGTTGATTGATGGGCCGTTTGCAATGCCAAGCCAGTTCTTAAGTAAACTTGTTGAGAGGCCTGCTGCAGTGCTGCCTGTATCATATTCGAGTTCCTGGATAACTCGGTTTGTTCTAGCAACAGCAGTTGCTTTAGTAATTACATTGTTAGCAGCCAAGTTGTAGAGTGCAACGATGTCAGAAACGCTTGTGAATGTCTGAGGTGCGCTCTTTGGTGCACTGGATGCATCTCTTGCTGGTGGGTTAAAGTTCACTGTTTGAGATTGTGTTGGATTCTGAGTGGACTTTGTTGTACCAGAAGATTTCTTGGTTGTTGATTTAGTAGAATCAACTTTCTTAACAGCTTTAACTTGATAGTAGTACTGTGTGCCTGATACAGCAGTCTTATCTGTGTAAGATGTAGCTGTTGTTGTATCGAGGTATGTGTATGTACCGTTCTTGCTAGTGCTGCGGTAGATATTGTACTTGATAGCGCCTGATACTGCATTCCACTTGAATGTTGGATAACCGCTCTTGGCAGTTGTTGCAGATGAGAAGACACTTGTACCACCGAATGAAACAGGTACGTCCTCATATGTCTGAGATGAGTAGCTACCGCCACTTGAGTATGCGATAGTGCCTGCCTCCTCAGCAAGTGTGTCCTCTAAATCGCCATTCTCGAGGTAAGCCCAGATGTCGATATCGCTGCCGTCTGAATGAGTGGTTGTTACCTTTTTCTTAGTTGTTAAGACAGCTTCATCGTCGTCATCTTTGTTACAAGCTGAGAATGAGAGGATGAGTAGCATTGTTAAAAGTATTGCTAAAACTTTCTTTAATGAATTCATAATTACCTCCCGCTATACGCGTAGGATATATTATAAAAGAAGTTATCCTTGTTTGCAAGTGTTGTCTGTGATAAGATATTTTTCAGTTGGTAGGTGATTTGATGCTACAAAATTTCATAATTGTTGCGAATCAAGTTGCTGTTCTATTTATCTTAATGGCACTTGGAATAGTATCAAACAAGTTACATTGGCTTGATGATAAGGCAGTAAAGAGTGTGACTAATATAGTTCTCTATTTTGTTACACCTTGCGTAATCATAAATTCGTTTTCAAGGGAAGTTGAAAAGTCCTTAATTTATGGATTGATTATCACTGCTGTTGTTGCAGCATTGACCTTTGGATTTTCAATTGCGTTTGCACATCTTTGGATTCGTGACAAGGATCCAGATGTTGAGCGAGTTTATCGCTATGCAGCGATTTTTGGTAACTGTGGATTCATGGCTTTGCCACTTGAGGAAGCGGTGCTAGGCGACATAGGTACGTTCTATGGAGCCGTTTACATAGCAGTATTTAACCTCATAGTTTGGACCTATGGTGTCTGGCTTATGAGCGGAGATAAGAGCAATGTAAAGGCAAAAGCCTTGACAACTAACCCTGGACTTATCGGAACTGTCATAGGAATACTGATTTTGGTATGTGGAATAAAGCTTCCAAATCTCATAGCTACGCCGATTAGCTATATGGCTAGTCTCAACACGCCACTTCCTATGATTATCATTGGTTACTATCTTGGTAACCTAAGCGTTAAGAAATTGGTATCTAACAAGAAACAGTATTTAATCGCACTTTATCGATTGATTTTGTTCCCGGCCGTAACACTCCTTATGGTGTGGATGGCCAAGGTTGATCCAATTATTATGGTTGTCTGCACAATCGCATCTGCAGCACCAACTGCTGCAAACACTGCGATGTTTGCAACACTCTATGGCAAGGATGCCGAGCTTGGCGCACAGATAATGTCTGTGACAACCCTCATCTCACTTATCACGCTACCTCTGCTTGTAGCGTTCGCACAATTTATATCATAAAAAATGCCCTCCATTAAGACTTCTTTAAGAAATGGAGGGTATTCTTGTACCATAAATTTTTAAAGGAGTGCTTTCATGAGAAAGATTCTAGCGCTATTGCTCGCAGCTACTATGGTAATTGGCCTTACTGCTTGCAGTACTACTTCGGTCAAAACAAATTCGGATGCTATACAGATTGTACTTTCAAAGAATAGTGCAACAATAGATGGGCAGAAGGTTGAGGAATTTGATTATACTTGGCATGCTGACCCGTCAACAGTTCATGACGATGTCAAGAACTGTCCTGCTGAATACTATGAGGGCGAGGAGCCATCAACCGATGCGGCAGTTTATATAGCTCACGATATTATTTACTATCCAGAACTTGATACAGATGGATTTAAACTTGTAAACTACGACGGTGAGCAGGAATATGCCTATTACTATACCTGCGATGAATATAAGGATTTCATCTTTGCGACATTGCCGGCAGGCAGTGGCGCTGTTCCAGAGGAAATGATGCACAGCGAAAAGGAAGCATTTGATAATCCTGTACTTCATATTACTAAGGCTGGTACATACGAAATCTCAGGTGAATGGCATGGTCAGATTTTAATCAATCTTGGTGATAAGGACGAGACATTCGCCGATGAGAAAGCAAGGGTAACTATCATCTTAAACGGTGTTGATGTTACTTGTGATGTAGCACCTGCATTTATGGCCTATAGCGCATACGAGTGCGACAACACTTGGGAGGACCAAAATTCTTGGAGTGCGGATGTTGATACCAAAGACGCTGGCGTAAACATTGTTATTGCAGATGATTCTGAGAATAACTTTACTGGTTCTAATGTTTTTAGAATGCTTAAGGCAAAGCTCAAGGATGATGAGGACAAGTCAGAAGTGCCAACCCAGAAGAAGGCACATAAGATAGACGGAGCATTCTATTCATACGTTTCAATGAACATTGATGGTGAGGAAGACGACACAGGTGTACTGAATATCATATCAACAACCTATGAGGGACTTGATACAGAATTACATCTCACAATCAATGGTGGTATTATCAATATCAAGGCTCAGGATGATGGTATTAATGTAAATGAGGACGATGTGTCTGTATTTACTATGAACGATGGCAAACTCACAATCTATGCTGGTCTTGGCACTGAGGGTGACGGCATCGATTCCAACGGATATATCGTTATAAACGGCGGTACACTTTATGCTGTCGCAAGCCCATTTAGCGACAATGGATTGGACGCAAGCTGTGGATATGAGATTAAGGGCGGCACAGTTGTCACTATGGGCTCAGACATGGGTGGCTCATCATTCCAGTTCTATCTTGATGGTGAACAACAGTATACGAACAGAGAGGGCGCGCAGCAGATGCAGCCGCAGGGAGGCGGGGAGCCTCCGCAGGGCGACATGCAAGAGCCACCAGAGGGCCAGCCTGGTGGACAACCAGGCGGACAGCCAGGTGAGGGCGAACAGCCACCAGAAAAACCAATGGCATAAAATTAAGGCCGAGAGGATGTCCTCTCGGCCTTGTGTTTTATCTTATTTCTTTTTCTTTTCTGATGCGCGCTTGTCGTTGATTTCCTTCATGTGTTCCTCAGTAATGAGTTCAACGTTGTTTTCCTTTGCCCAGTTAACACAACCCATAAGAGCTGTCTTAAGGAATGGACGTGGAACCTTGTTAAGCATCATCAAAGCGTCGTCTGTGAACTTAATCTTGTCGTCGCAACGATCAGCTGCATAACGAAGAGAAGCAAGGTCAACTTCCTTAGCTGCTGGGATTGGCTCAGCGTGTGGCTTCTTGAACTTAGGGAATGGTGTGTACCAGAAGTTCTTAGAATCACGATAACCATAGTCAACAGGTACTGGAGGGAAGTCCTTGGCTGTAACGCCGTTAACGATAGCGTCATAGTACTTCTTCTTCATGAGGATCTTGTCAATCTTAAGTACGAATGTTGCACCAAGAGGTGATGTGATACCGTTGAAGTTGTTGTATGGACCCTCATAACCGTCCATGCAACCTGGCTTCCACTTGCTACCATCCTCAAGTGAAGAATCCCATGTGCACTCGATTACCTGGAAAGCGTCAGTGATTACGAGTGGACGCTCCTTGTCATCTGGGTCAGCAATACCTGGTTCAAGTTTCCACTTGCAGTCAGGCATCTTGTCAGCAGATGGGCCAGGGAAACCAAGACGTACAGCTTCCTTGAAGAACTTAGGATCATCAGGGATGAAGTTCATAGCGCACTTACCTGTACGAAGGATGTTCTGGCATGTGTTTGAGTTGTTACGGCAGTTAAGCATCATTGCATAGTATTCTCTACCTGCTACATAGTATGGAGCTACGAGAGAGTATGAACCGATGTTAATTGAACCGTCTGGATTTACAGTAGAAATACATACTGTAGGCATTGGGAAGAAGAGAGATGTCTGATAAAAATTATCAACAATTCTTAAATCTTCAAATGAGCTCATTTTTATACCCCTTTCATAACCTTTCGGCTTTTACACAAATTATTTCTCGGCCTCGTCCTTGAGCCTCATGGCTTCTGCTAGTAACTTGTCTAGCATTGCTTCAAAAGAGGCTTGCTCGTCCTCTGAGAGGGCTTTTGAGACCTTTTCAACCCAGTCATCATAGATGTTGGCGGAATCCTTGATGAGATCCTTGCCAGCGTCTGTTAAATTGATGAGGTTTTGACGCCTATTTTCTGGATTGACTGTACGTGTGATGAGTCCGCGCTGCTCGAGGGACTGGAGTGCCTTGGCAACAGTTGTCTTGTCGAGCATGTAGGACTTTGAAATAAGCTCCTGTGGAGCGTTTGGGTAGAAGTTGAGGAATGCGCAGATTGTGTACTCGGTGTCGTTGACGCCGAGGTCCTTGGTCACTGCGCGACCGTACTCTCTACCACAGCGAAAAAATAGTGTGAATTTGTTAAAGTCCATATTGCCACCGCCATGTGGGAATGTTTGAAATTTCAACAGTTGAAATTTCAACTAAAGTATATCACTTGTTCTAAAAAAGGTCAATAAAAAACAGCCGAGAAAAGTTCTCGGCTGTTACTAATTAATTTACTTAATTACTCTAATCCTAATTACACCATCGATTGCTTTGATCTGTTCGATAGTATCAGATGTTACTTCATCATCAACGTCAACCATTGTATAAGCGTAGTCGCCCTTTGAACGGTTTGAGAGATCAACGATGTTCATGTTAGCTGCTGTGAATGGTGTTGTTATCTGGTTGAGCATGTTAGGAATGTTCTTGTGGATAACACAGACACGGTACTGAGCATTGCGGTCCATCTGGCTGTTTGGCATGTTAACTGAGTTCTTGATGTTACCATTTTCAAGGTAATCAATGAGCTCGAAAGCTGCCATTCTAGCACAGTTGTCCTCTGACTCTGGTGTTGATGCACCGAGGTGAGGGAGGGCGATAACGCCAGGAACGTTTAAGATTTTTTCACAGATAAAATCGGTAACGTATGCGGCAACCTTGCCTGTGCCGAGTGCATCAATGATGTCGTCTGTATTTACGAGTTCGCCACGGGCGAAGTTTAAGATACGGACGCCGTCCTTCATGCCGGCGAGTGATGTCTCGTTGATGAGATCACGTGTTTCATTGTTAAGTGGAACATGGATTGTAATGTAGTCACACATTGCAAAGATTTCCTGAGTTGACTTGGCATGGTGAATTGAATGTGAAAGGTTCCATGCTGCATCAACTGAAAGGTATGGGTCATAGCCATATACTTCCATGCCAAGGTTTTTGGCAGCGTTTGCAACCTGTACGCCGATAGC
>JAUNQL010000002.1:0-16425 GCA_030536195.1 Clostridia bacterium
AGGAATTGCTTGTGCACTTACCCTTAATGTTCTTTGTTCAGTTTTGAAGGTGCAAAAATAAGAGCATCACCAATTGGTGATGCTCTTTTCTTATGCCTAAAATTACATGCTCATGAAATTGTTCTGCATCTTAGCAAGAGTCTCAGGTGATGGCTCTGCTGTAAGAGGATCCTCGCCCTCCATTGTGAGGTAGATAATCTGCATGATGTCGTTCATCATATTATCAAGTTCCTCACGTGCATCCATCATTTCCTTCATAGGACCCATGTTGAACAAGTTGCGATATTTTGCAGCGTATTCTGCCTGTATATCTGTGAGAAGTTGCTCGTCTTTGTCCTCTTTAGCCATCTCTGCTTCAAATTTTTCAGCAGTTGCCTGAAGTTCCTCAGTTGCCTTTGCAACCTCTGGGTTGTTCTGTGCTATATCGCTGAGTTCCATGAATTTTTTGTAGCGTTCATCAGCTTGGATTGAAACGCCAAGCTGCTTTACAGCTTCCATTACGTCCATAGTTTAATCTCCTTATAAAATTTGATATCAAAAATGATAACATAAGGGTGTTGTAATTGCAAATTATTAATAAGAAGTATATAATAACAACGTCATTATTAGATTAACAAAAAGGAGATATAACTATGGCAGAATTTTCAAAGCTTTTTGAGCCTTGGCGTATCGGAACTTGTGAAATTCCAAACAGAATCGCACTTACACCAATGCTCCTCGAAGTAGCCGAGTTTGATGGTACTTGCGGCGATCGCTGTGTTGAGTATTACACAGAGCGTGCAAAGGGTGGCGTAGGCCTCATCGAGACAGAGGTTACAAGAATCTCTGACTGGACAGGTTGTACAGGCCCTGCACAAATGTCAGTTACATCTGACCGCTGCATCCCAGGTCTTACAAGACTTGCTGATTCTATTCATGCACAGGGTTCTAAGGTGTTTGTACAGCTTCATCACCCAGGTCGTCAGACATATCAGCTTGTTGTAACAGCTTGGAAACTTTCTGATGTTATCGGTCGTCGTTGGGACGGTTGGTGGACAATTTTCTTTGGCCTTACAAAGTTTATGGATTTCTTTGATTCACAGCCAATGCACAAGTTCTACTTCCCAACAGTATCTGCTTCAAACGTTCCTAACAAGGGACTCTGCTCACCAGTTGATCAGTGGCAGAAGGTAAGACCACTTACAAAATGGGAAATTAAATATATTGAGGACGAGTTTGCACGCGGTGCACTCCGTTGCAAGAAGGCTGGTATCGACGGTGTTCAGCTTCACTGCTCACACGGTTACTTCCTCCAGCAGTTCATCTCTCCATATACCAACAGACGTGAGGATGAATACGGCGGTTCACTTGAAAACAGACTTCGTATCGTTAAGGAAATTATCGACAAGATTCATGAACTCTGCGGACCTGACTATCCAATTTCAGCCCGCCTTACAGTTGATGAGTACTATAGAATGTTTGGCTATGACCAGGGTCTCGTACTTTCAGAGGGTGTTGAAGTAGCAAAGCTTCTCGAGAGCTATGGCGTTCAGTACCTTGACCTCTCTTGCGGTACTTATGAGACAATGAATGCTTGGTGTGAGCCAACATCATTTGATCTTGGTTGGAGAAAGGATAATGCAAAGGCTGTTAAGGACGCAGTATCTATCCCAGTAGGCCAGACAGGTGTTATCCGTACACCAGAGCAGGCTGAGCAGCTCCTCGTAGAGGGCTATCAGGATGTAATCGGCCTTGGCCGTCCACTTCTTGCTGACCCATACTGGGCAAAGAAGGCAAAGGAAGGCCGTTCAAAGGAGATCAACAGATGTATCTCTTGTCTCTACTGCCTCGAGTCAATGATGCACAACGCACTTCAGGGTGGTACACCTGGTCAGTGCGCTGTTAACCCTCGTACATGTAACGAAATCGACTTCCCACTTGAGCCTCGCAAGACAGGTGGCGGCCGCCAAGTAGTTATCATCGGTGCTGGCCCTGCAGGCCTCATGGCTGCAAGGACATGCGCACAGAAGGGCTTTAAAGTAACAGTATTTGAGAAGGCTCCACGTGTTGGCGGCCAGGTACTTCTTGCGGCTGGTCCAAGACAGAAGTATAAAATCGGCTGGGTTGCTGAGGACTTAAAGACTCAGTGTGACCTTCTTGGCGTTCAGTTTAATCTCGGATGCGAAGCAACAGCCGATGCAGTTGCAGCACTCAAGCCTTATGCATTGATTAATGCAGCAGGTGGTGTACCAGTAGTTCCAAAGATTGAGGGCGTTGACCTTCCAAACGTATACACACCAGACCAGATCTTGAGTGGTCAGGTAACACTTCAGGGCAAGACAATCGCAGTTATCGGTTCTGGTATGACAGGACTTGAGACAGCTGAATACCTCTCAGACATCGGCAACAGAGTTGCTATTGTTGAGATGGCTGATACACTTGCTCCTGGCACATGGGTTCAGCATAAGATGGATGTTATTCCAAAGCTTGAGAGCCGTGGCACACCATTCTACACAGGCTGGAAGCTCACAAAGTGCGCAGCTGACGCAGCGTACATTGAGGACGTATCAGTTGCTACTGGTGCTACAAGAAAGATCCCTTGTGATGCTATCGTAATCTCACTTGGTGTTCGCCCAGCAACAGTTGATGAGTCAATCCTCAAGGTTTGTGACAAGGTTATCACAGTTGGCGACGCTGACAAGACAGGCCGTATTGGTACTGCTACTCACTCAGCATATCGTGCAACAATAAATCTTGAATAAGATAAAAGCTTTAAGCTCGCAGGTTTTCCTGCGAGCTTTTCTTTTTGCTGTTAAGTATTTTACTTTACAAACAACTATATAATGTATATAATGAACTATGTATAAACAATTTATAGTGGGTAACTATCGTTTGGAGGTGATGGCACATGAATAGCACTGTGAGGAGATTTCTATCTCTTGTCATGGCAACTATTATGATGCTCACCATTTTTATTTCATCAGGCCTGTCGGCTTTGGCAGCGGAGAGCCAAACTGATTTTTATAAGAAATTCAGTGGACTCCCAACCGCTTATATCGACAAACTCTGGAAACTGAAACAGCAACATCCGAACTGGCAGTTCGAACCAATGAACACTGGCCTTGATTGGGATACTGTTATCAATACAGAGGCACAGCCTAAGGTCAATACAGTTTGGCTCTCAACAAGCACAGCTGTTACAAGACTCTATGCGGACAGGAGTGTAGGCACATACACTGCAAGCAGAGGTCTTGATTACACATACGAGGTTCGCGATCAGGGAAGCGGCGGCTACTATGTTGACGCATCAGTCATGGCAGTAGCGGCATTTATGAACCCTTATTATTTCCTTGATAGCGACGTTACAGTTTTGATGTTCGAGAACCTCGGTTGGGGCGACCTCGATTACAACACAACTGTAAACAATATCGAAGCAATGCTTAGCGGCACATTCATGTCTAAGTCAAACGTCAATACAAACTATGTCTCAGCATCTGGTTGTGTTACTTACGTAAATACAAGTGGCCAGAGAGTATCAACTGGCGATACATACGCAGCACTTATCTGTACAGCTGCGAAGAATAATAAGTTAAACCCATACTATTTGACATCCAAGATTTTGGGCGAGGTTGGAACAAGTGGTAGCGGCAGCACCTCTGGTACAACCGCATCTTACACAGGTTACTACAACTACTTAAACGTAGGCGCAAGCGATAGTTCAAGTGGCGACGCTGTTTCAAACGGTCTTAGCTATGCAAAGTCACACGGTTGGACATCACCTGGTGCTGCAATTGAGGGTGGCGCTCAGACAATAGCAAATGGCTATATCTCCGCTGGACAGGATACACCTTACCTTCAGAAGTTCAACGTAGCAAATGGTAAAGTTACCACATCTCACCAATACATGACCGCTATCAACGGTATCCACATCACACTTCAGAAGACCTATGATGGATACAAGACAGCAGGAACACTTGATACAGTTAGAACCTTTAAAATTCCAGTATATAAGAACATGCCTAATGCAACTGGTAATACAATCAGCTTCTCTGGTTACTCACAAAGTGGTACAGTAAACCGCTCGATTGCGACAATTAGAACTGACAGAAATTACTCAGCTGCCAAGACAACCCTCTCAAGTGATACAGTCACATTGGAAGCAGGTCTTCACAACAACGGTAGCGTTGTTCAGACTGGCACAATGTACTATGGTCCACTTTGGTACAAGGTTGGCTCGGCTTACGTAATAGAGGACTATGTTGAGGTCGCAGCAAATGCGACAGTCAAGAAGGGTGCAACCCTCCAACTCAACACATCTCAAAGTTCTGGCAGTACAGAAAAGCCACGCTTCATGTCTTGGGACAAGCGTATTGCAACCGTCAATGCAAACGGTGTTGTAACTGGCGTATCAGAGGGTACAACCAAGGTTGTTGCATACCTCGCAAACGGCTCGTTTGCAGTTGTAAACATAACTGTATCTAATTCGGGCTCAGGTGGTTCGACCGGTATCACATCGTCAACATATTCAATCAACAGCGCAGCTAAATTCATTAGCAAGATACCAATTGGTACAACGGTTGGAACTTTGAAGGCTGGCATTAGTGGCAGCGTCACAGTAACCAAGAACGGTAAGACATTATCAGACGGCGACGTCATATCAACAGGTTGCGTAGTATCAGGCTATACTGCAATCGTAACCGGCGATATCAACGGCGACGGCAAGGTTACCGTAGCGGATTCACTTGGCATCCGCGATCAGATTCTTGGCTCAGCCCAGCTTTCAACAATTCAGTACAAGGCAGCAGACCTCAATGCCGATGGCAAGATATCCGCTGCGGATTCACTTGGTATTCGAGATTACATACTCGGTGTAAGTGGAATAACACCTAAGGCATATTAGTGCAGAAAGAGGCTTATATGAAAAAACTTATTGGACTAGTAATATCTCTTGTACTGTTGGTTGCTGTGAGCTTGATACCAGCGAGCGCAAACAGCGGAAGCCTTAGCGCTAGCGGAGATGCAAGACCTGGCGAAACATTCAATGTTACATTTACAGCATCTGGTGCTGTTGGTTCATACAGCGGTTCGTTCTCATACGATACAGGACTTGTAACTTTGGTGTCTGTATCTAATGGTGGCGGAAGCCATTGGTCATCTTTCTCACATAGCGGAAACAACGTTTTCGCACAGAGGGACAGTGGTACAACTGATTCTGTTTCATTCACAGCAACATTTAAAGTAAACAACGGTGTAACACCTGGCACATCAATCAATATAGGTTTTAGCGGCAGTATTGCAACAAACGTCAATGCGGAGGACTCATTTAGTGTATCCACATCAAGGACTGTTGCAGCACCTCTTTCAGATGACTGCGATCTCTCTGGACTCACCGTTGGCAATGCAACGCTTTCACCTGCATTCAGCCCTAGTACAACAAGCTACTCCTGTGGCAAGGTCAAGTTCGATGTTGCAAAGCTTAACATCTCTGCAACCGCACATGACAACAGCGCAAGCGTTGCAGTAAACGGTGCAAACCTTGCAGTTGGCAAGAACAACGTTCGTATAGTTGTCACCGCTCCATCTGGCAAGACCAAGACATACACAATTGCCATTGAGCGTGAGCAGGATCCGAACTATGTTCCAAACAGTGAGACTGAACTTTCAAGTCTCACAGTAAGTGAGGGTAAACTCTCACCAGAGTTTGCAATCAAGACTAGAGAGTATGTAGTCTATCTCCCATATGAGGTTGAGACAATCTCAATCAAGGGTGAGACAGCAAATGATTTGATTAAAGAGATCAAGAACATTGAGGATTACAAACTCAAGGTTGGTACAAACGAACTTAAGATTGAGATTACAGCTGAAGATGATTCGGTTGGCACATATACAGTGTACGTAGTTCGAATGGACAAGTTCGGTGGCAAGGATACAGTCGGCGTACCAGCAAGCTTGCTGAACAAGACTGCGGAGCCGGAGGTAAAGGACACTGAGCCTGTGGCAACGACACAGGGTGTATCGCCTATCATCCTAGGCGTCGCAGCACTTGCATGCTTGCTTCTCGGATTCGCCATTGGCGCAATCGTGTTTAAGAAGAAAAACAAGGGCGGCGAACTCGAACTTGAGGATGACTTCAAAGTAGAGCCAGTTGAGACTGGCGAAGAGGCTGAAATCTTTAAACCAGATGATGACAATTATCTGAAATATTTCGAAGACGAAGACAAGTAAAAATGATGAATGGGGCCACTAGATATAGGGCCCCATTTTTATTTGCTACACAAGAGGAAAAATATCGGTCAAAAAAGTCGAAAAATCAACGTATTTTAGAGGAAAAATGCTTGATTTTGCATACCTCTTGTGGTAATATCTTTGTACCTCTTAAAGAGGGTTCTTTTTTTGTGCCTATTTATAGGTTATATAATAAAGGACTTTCGAGTAAAAGAGGGAGGCAAGAGCCCTCCCTACAATGAGGGCAAATTTTTCCGATTAATGGAGGTGCCGTTATGAGAGTTAGAGTAACACTCGCCTGCACAGAGTGCAATCAGCGCAACTACAACACAATGAAAAACAAGAAGAACACACCTGACAGGTTGGAGATGAACAAGTATTGCAGATTCTGCAAGAAGCACACTCTCCATCGCGAGACAAAGTAAGGAAGGAGAACCTTTATGGCAGAAGAGAAAAAGACGCCTAAAGCTTCAAAACCTGAAAAGAAAGTCGAAAAGAAGTCAGCTGAGAAAAAGCCAAACGTATTTGGCAAAATCAAGCAGTTCTTCAAAGATGTAAAGGGCGAGACTAAAAAGATCGTCTGGAACACATGGCCAAACACAGTTAAGGACACTGGTGTTGTTCTTATGGTAACAGTAATTATTGGTGCTGGTGTTTGGATCAGTGACGTAGTATTCCGCCAGCTTATCGAGCTCATCTACAACCTTGCTGGTCAAGGTGGAGCAGAGAGCGCAATGATAATGCTTCAGAACCTCACAACATTGTTATAATTGGAGGACTTCTAAATGGCAGGAATTTCTAAGTGGTATGTTATTCACACCTATTCAGGTTATGAGAATAAGGTAAAGGACAACATCGAGAAGGTCGTTGCCAACCGTGGCATGCAAGACCAGATCCTTGAGGTCAAAGTTCCAACCGAAATCGCAACCGAGATTAAGGAAAACGGTGAGACTAAAGAAGTCGAGCGCAAGCTTATGCCTGGCTATGTACTTGTTAAGCTCACAGTTACCGAGGTTAAGGACGAACTCACAATGTCTGATGACGCTTGGTATGTAATCCGCAACACTCGTGGTGTTACAGGTTTCGTTGGCCCAGAGAGCAAACCGGTTCCACTTACAGATGCCGAAGTTGCTTCTCTTGGAGTAGAAAAGAGAGTTGTAGAAGTTAACTACAACGTTGGCGATCTCGTTAATATCGTTGATGGTCCACTTGCTGACTACTCAGGTATTGTTGACGAGCTCGACGTGGACAAGAACTATGTACTTGTTCGTATTTCAATGTTCGGCAGAGAAATCCCTACTGAGTTTGAACTCAATCAGGTAGAACTCGCCGTAGAAAACTAATTTTATTTTAATTTGGTAATTAGTGCGATTTAGCACTTTGATTACGAGGACCTTTTGGTTCTCAGTGGGAGGAACGCAAAACGCGTTCCGCCAATTACCACAATATTTAAGGAGTGAAAACACAATGGCTCAGAAAATTAAAGGTTTTATTAAACTTCAAATCCCAGCCGGACAGGCAACACCTGCACCACCTGTAGGTCCTGCACTTGGTCAGTATGGTGTTAACATCATGGCTTTCACAAAGGATTTTAATGAGCGCACAAAGAACGACATGGGTCTTATTATCCCAGTTGTAATCACAGTTTACGCAGACAGCAGCTTTACATTCATCACAAAGACTCCTCCTGCAGCAGTTCTTATTAAGAAGGCTTGCGGCATCCAGAAGGCTTCTGGTGAACCTAACAAGAATAAGGTTGCAACAATCACAAAAGAACAGTGCCAGAAGATCGCAGAGCAGAAGATGCCTGACCTTAACGCATCTTCTATCGAATCAGCTACATCCATGATTATGGGTACAGCTCGTTCAATGGGCATTACTGTTGTTGATTAAGCTTGTTAGGAGGTAAAGAGTAATGAAACATGGTAAGAAATATGTCGAGGCTGCAAAGCTCGTCGACAGAACTATAGCATATGATCCAAAGGAAGCACTTGACCTCGCTGTAAAGACATCAACAGCTAAGTTCGATGAGACAATCGAAGCTCATATCCGTCTTGGCGTTGACTCACGTCACGCTGATCAGCAGGTTCGTGGTGCTGTTATCCTTCCAAACGGTACAGGTAAGACAGTTCGCGTTGCAGTATTTGCAAAGGGCGACGCTGCTAAGGCAGCTGAGGCAGCTGGCGCTGACGTAGTTGGTGCTGAAGACCTCGTTGAGCGTATCCAGAAGGAAAACTTCCTTGACTTTGACGTAGCTATCGCAGCTCCTGACTGCATGGGTCTCGTTGGTCGTCTTGGTAAGGTTCTTGGTCCTCGTGGCCTTATGCCTTCACCAAAGGCTGGTACAGTAACACCTGATACAGCTAAGGCTGTAGAGGAAGCTAAGGCTGGTAAGATCGAGTATCGTCTCGACAAGACAAACATCATCCACTGCCCAATCGGTAAGGCTTCATTCGGCGCTGACAAGCTCCTTGAGAACCTTGACGCACTTATGGATGCTGTTGTTAAGGCTAAGCCAGCAGCACTTAAGGGCCAGTACATTAAGTCATGCTCAGTAGCATCAACAATGGGTCCTGGTGTTAAATTCGCAGCTTCTAAGTACCTTGTTGCTCCAGCTGAGAAATAAGCAAATTCGTACTTGACATGGGATTTCCCGTGTGTTAGTATATTCGTGCTGTCCACCTAAGACAGCAGGTGTCAAAATGACGTAACAGGCAACTTGCCTTACCTGCCGAGGAACGACGCTTAACTAAACATATTATGTTTGTTATGCCCTTCCTTAGGTAGCTAAGGAAGGGCTTTTAATATTCATAGGAGGTGAATATTTTGGCAAGCGCAATCGTTCTTGAATCAAAGAAGCAAGCCGTTGCAGCCCTCGCTGAAGAGCTTAAGGGTGCATGCGCCGGCGTACTCGTTGAATACAGCGGTGTTACAGTTGCAGACGATACAGCTCTTCGTGCAGAGCTCCGCAAGGATGAGGTTAATTACAAGGTAGTTAAGAACTCTATCCTCAAGAGAGCAGCAGCAGAGGCTGGTCTTGAAGGTCTTGACGATGTTCTTAACGGAACAACAGCTCTCGCACTTAGCGTAGAGGATCCAGTTGCTCCAGCAAGAATTTTGAAGAAGTTCGCTGATGGTCACAAGGACTTCAACATCAAGGCAGGTTTCATGGATGGTGCAGTAGTAGACCTTGATACAATCAACAGTCTCGCAACACTCCCATCAAAGGATATCCTTCTTGCAACAGTATGCAACGCATTCAATGCTCCTATCGCAGCATTTGCTCGTGTTATTCAGGCAGTTGTTGATAAGAGTGGTGAAGAGGTTCCAGCTAAGGAAGAAGCTCCTGCAGCTGAGGAAGCTCCTGCAGAGGAGCCAGCAGTAGAGGCTGAGGCTCCTGCAGAGGAAGCTCCAGTAGCTGAAGAAGCTGCACCAGCAGCTGAGGAGGAGGCTCCTGCAGCCGCAGAATAAAGCCTTTCTGTGAATGGCTTTATTCGTCCGCGGTAAGTGAGAGTTTGGGCTTTAGACCAAACTCCAACCTTTAAAAAAGTGCAAAAATGCACAACGTGATTAAATCACAACAAACTAAGTAATTAATTTCAATTTAATTGGAGGAAAATAAAATGGCAGATAAAGTAGCAGCTCTTCTTGAAGAGATTAAAAAGATGTCAGTTCTTGAGCTTTCAGAGCTCGTACACGCAGTAGAAGAAGAATTCGGCGTATCAGCAGCTGCAGCAGTAGCAGTAGCTGGCCCAGTTGCAGCAGCAGGTGGCGCAGCAGAAGAGAAGTCAGAATTCGATCTTGAGCTTACAGAAGTAGGCGCAGAGAAGATTAAGGTAATCAAGGCTGTTCGTGAGATCACAGGTCTCGGTCTTGCAGAGGCTAAGGCTCTTGTTGACGGCGCTCCAAAGGTACTCAAGGAAGCTATGGGTAAGGACGACGCTGAGGCAGCTAAGGCTAAGCTTGAAGAAGTTGGCGCTAAGGTTACTCTTAAGTAATTTAACTTACAAGAAAACAAAGGCTCTAGGGATTTTCCCTAGAGCTTTTTCTTGTTTTATCGCTTTATCTTGTTAAAATTGCTTTAGTATGGTAAAATGTTTTTACTTTATAAACGGTAATATTATATTGAGGTGATATAAATGGGAAAGAAAATTATCGTTGCTGGTGCAGGTCACGGCGGACTTACAGCTGCTGGTTTGCTTGCTGAAAAAGGATTTGATGTAACAATCTACGAGCGCGGCCAGAAGGGCAAGCTCGGTTATGACTGGACAGATATCTTTGATCCAAAGGCACTCGACCTCGTTGGTTGCCCACGTCCTTCAGAGGACAAGTTTGAGTGGAAAGTTGACATGACTTTCTGGGGCCCAGAGACTGATCCTAATGCTAAGATCCGTCAGAGAGTTCCAAACGACCCAGAAGAGATGGAAATCAAGATGGAACGTTCAGACATCTATGATCTCCTCGTTAACTTTGCAGAGTCAAAGGGCGCTAAGATCGAGTATGGCGTAAACGTTCTTGGTCCTATCATGGACAAGGATCGCGTTGTTGGTATCAAGACTGATAAGGGCGATATCCTTGGCGATATGGTTATCGACTGCTGCGGATGTGAATCTCCAGTACGTGTTAACCTTCCTGAGTATCTTGGAATTCAGAAGCACCCACGTTGGGGCGAGAAGTTCCATGTATATCGTGCATTCTATGACCTCCCAGTTCCAATCGAGACAGTTGATGACCTCTACAAGGTAATCCTCTTCCCAGACAAGGAATCAGTAGGTATTGCTTGGATCGCATCAGAGGCTACTGAGACAGAGTCACATTCTGACCTCCTCATCGGCCACATGGATCCATTCACAGAGGCAGAGGCACTCGCTCTCGCTGAGAGATATAGAAAGACAGAGCCACAGCTCGGCACAAAGATGACTCGCGGTGGTTACTTCACACTTATCCCAGTTCGTCAGCCACTTTCAATCATGGTAGCTAACGGCTATGCTGCTCTTGGTGACTCAGCATTCATGACAGTTCCAATCATCGGTTCTGGTATCGGTAATGCTATCAAGAACTCTAAGATTTTGGCAGAAGTTATCGCAGCTGACAAGACAGAGACATACTCAGCTGATGTACTCTGGGAGTACCAGTACAAGTACTTCAACAAGATGGGCCGTAACATTGCTCCTCTTGCACTTGCAAAGCTCGTACTTACAAGAGTTACACAGGATGAACTCCGTTATGCTATTGATAAGGGTCTTCTTACATACCGTGAGATGACAATCACAGCTAACCACACATCAATTTGGAAGTTCTTGCACGCTGATATCAGCCTCGTTCAGAGAGGTATCGACCTTGCTAAGAACCCTGGTCTTCTCAAGAAGGTTGCTCCAGTTGTACTTGATATCGTTGAGTACTACATCGTTTCCTTCCAGATTCCTAAGAACTATAGCCTCAATGCTGTTAAGGCTTGGGCTAAGAAGTATGACCACGTATTTGAGAAGAGACTTCCAAAGAACAAGGTCGCTGAGGATAATGCTCGTTACAACGACTAATTTTATTAGAGCCCCGAGAAAATCGGGGCTCTTTTTTTGTCTGCGATTGTTTACATTTAAAGGTATTATGTTATATAATAAAATTTATATTATAAGAGCTATTTAGGAGCAAAAAGTATGGATTTTACAAAACTTGCAGAGCTTTTATTCCCAGATGTGGATAAGACTCTAGAGTACTATGAGGAACTATATAAGGAGAGGGAGTTACCAGAGGGTGCACGTGTAACTAGGTTCGCACCATCTCCAACTGGTTACCTCCACATTGGAGGACTTTTCTCTGGCCTTATTTCAAAACTTACTGCTGATGTATCAGGGGGCGCTTTTTATCTCAGAATCGAAGATACTGACAAAAAGCGCGAAGTAGAGGACGGCGTTTCGGGCATCGTTAAGGGCCTGCGTGATTTCGGAATGGAAATCAACGAGGGTGTAACTGGTTTCGATACCGAGGCTGGCAACTACGGCCCTTACACTCAGTCGAAACGCGCCGACATCTACCACTGCGTAGCGAAGAAACTCGTTGAGGACGGACTTGCATACCCATGCTTCTGCACAGCAGAAGAGGTACAGGCAATCCGTGAAGCACAAGAGGCAGAAGGCGTGCTCCCAGGCTACTATGGCAAGTATGCCAAGTGCCGTGAACTTTCACTTGAGGAAATCAAGGAGAAAATCGACGCAGGCATTCCATACGTTTTAAGACTTCGCTCCCCAGGCCGCGAGGACGGCAAGATAATTTTTGAGGATATGATCAAGGGCAAGATCGAGATGCCAGAGAACATCGTCGACATCGTTCTCCTCAAAACAGATGGCATCCCAACATATCACTTTGCTCACTGCTGTGATGATCACTTCATGAGGACAACACATGTTGTCAGAGGTGATGAGTGGATTTCATCAGTACCAACTCACATCCAACTTTTCAAATCCTGTGGATTTAAAGTTCCGAAGTACGCTCACATCGCTCCAATTATGAAGCTTGATGATGGTAACAAGAGAAAGCTTTCAAAGCGCAAGGATCCAGAGGCAGCTGTTGAGTTCTACAGCGAGCAGGGTTATCCAAAGGAGTCAGTACTTGAGTATCTCTACACTTTGGCTAACTCCAACTTTGAGGACTGGCGCCGTGCTAACAAGGACGCAGCGCTTTCAGAGTTCCCATTCAACTTAAAGAAGATGAGCGTGTCAGGTGCGCTCTTCGACCTCGTTAAGATGAACGACGTGTCCAAGAACGTCATCTGCGTCAAGGACGCTGATTGGGTTCTTGAGAGGACACTTAAGTGGGCAGAGGAGTATGACAAGGAGTTTTACGAGCTTCTCAGCGCTGACAAGTCCAAGGCACGCGCAATACTTAACATCGACCGCGAGAACGCAAAGCCTCGCAAGGACATCGCAAAGTGGTCCGATGTTCCAGAGTATGTAGCTTACTTCTACAATTACTCACCAGACTACAGCGTGCTTCCAGAGACAATCGACAAGGAGGATGCGAAAGCAGTCCTCAACGCATACAAGGATGTCTGGAACATCGCTGATGACAAGGACACATGGTTTTCAAAGATGAAGGACCTTTGCGAGCCACTCGGCTTTACTCCAAACGTTAAGGAGTACAAGGCAGAGCCTGATAAGTACAAGGGCCACATCGGTGATGTCTCAACAATCATCCGTGTTGCAATGACATCAAGGACCAACACACCGGACCTCTACGAGATTATGAATATTCTCGGGGTGGAGGAAGTAATGAATAGAATCGATTCTATGATTAGGAGTTTATAATGGCAGACGAAATTTTGAATGAGGAAATTCATGGTAACTTTATCCATGATTTTATAGATGAGGATTTGGCAGAGGGGGTTTATGACAGAGTTCAGACACGTTTCCCACCAGAGCCAAATGGTTACCTCCACGTTGGCCACGCCAAGGCAATTTGCATTAACTGGTCAACCAAGAAGAAATATGGCGGCAAGTTCAACCTCCGTCTTGACGATACCAATCCGGGCAAGGAGGACGTTGAGTACGCCGAGTCAATCCGCGAGGACATCGAGTGGCTCGTAGGCGAGGATTTGCCAGAGACACTTTACGCATCGGATTACTTTGACTTTATGTATGAGTGTGCAATTAAGCTCATCAAAAAGGGCAAGGCATTTGTCTGTGACCTCTCTCCTGAAGAGATGAAGGAGTACCGTGGCACATTGACAGAGCCTGGCAAGAACAGCCCATATCGCGATCGCTCAATCGAGGAGAACCTCGACCTTTTCGATCGCATGACTAAGGGCGAGTTCGAGGATGGCACAAGAGTACTCCGCGCCAAGATAGATATGGCGTCACCAAACATCAACATGCGTGACCCAGTAATCTATCGTATCGCACACCTCTCACACTATCGCCAGGGCGATAAGTGGTGCGTATATCCAATGTATGACTTCGCTCATCCACTTGAGGATGCCAAGGAGGGTGTAACACACTCACTTTGCTCACTTGAGTTTGAGAACCACCGTCCACTTTATGACTGGGTTCTCGATGAGTGTGAGGTAGCAGCAACTCTTGGCTGGCAGCGTCCACGCCAGATTGAGTTTGCAAGACTCAACCTCAACTACTGTGTAACATCCAAGCGCCGTTCACTTTACCTTGTAAACAACGGCTACGTTGATGGTTGGGACGACCCACGTATGGTTACTATCTCTGGTATGCGCCGCCGTGGCTTCCCAGCAGCGGCTATCCGCGACTTCGTTGAGCGCATAGGCGTATCCAAGGCTTACTCAGTTGTTGACTTCGGCCTCTTGGAGGCATGCGTGCGCGACAACTTAAACGCAAACGCTGCCCGCGCAATGGCGGTGCTCCGTCCACTCAAGGTGGTAATTGAAAATTACCCAGAGGGACAGACAGAGGTTATTGAAACACCAGTTCATCCTGATCACCCAGAGCTTGGTACAAGCAAGGTTACCTTCTCTCGTGAGATTTACGTTGAGCAGGATGACTTTATGGCAGAGCCAGTAAAGAAGTACTTCAGACTCTTCCCAGGCAATGAAGTAAGACTTAAATCCGCTTATTACATCACATGTCAGTCATATGACACAGACGAGGACGGCAACGTTACTTGCCTCCACTGCACATATGACCCAGAGTCCAAGGGTGGCGAGACACCTGACGGACGTAAGGTTCGTGGCACAATCCACTGGGTATCAGCCGAGGCTGCTAAGAATGTAGAGGTTCGCCTCTATGACAGACTCTTTAATGTTGAGAACCCATCAGATGATTCACACGAACTCTGCGATTATATCAATCCGGATTCACTTGAGATTCTTGAGGATTCAGTTGTTGATGCCGCACTCCTTGATGGTATCAAGGTAGGCGACACCTTCCAGTTCATGAGAAAGGGTTACTACACAGTCGACAAGAACTCAAGCGATGACAAAGTAATCTTTAACAGAACAGTAGACCTTAATAGTTCTTGGAAATAAGGTGAAAATATGAAAAAGGAAACTATCTGTATCCAGGGTGGATACACACCAGGTAACGGCGAACCACGCCAGATACCAATCATCCAGAGTACAACATTTAAATATGATAGCGCTGACGAGATGGCCAAGCTCTTCGACTTGGAGGCAGATGGCTATTTCTACTCACGCTGTGGCAATCCAACTTGTGACATGGTCGCAAAGAAGATTGCACAGCTTGAGGGCGGCACAGCTGCCATCCTCACAGGCTCAGGCATGAGCGCAAACTTCCTCGCATTCTTTAACATTGCAGGAGCGGGCGACCATGTTGTTGCAAGCGCAACAATCTATGGTGGCACATACAACATTCTCTCAACAACAATGAAGAGGATGGGCCTGTCCTGCACATTCGTTGATCCAGACTGCAGCGAGGAAGAACTTAATGCTGCTTTCCAGGACAACACCAAGTTTGTATTCGGCGAGATAATTGCAAACCCAGCACTGACCGTGCTCGACATTGAAAAGTTTGCAAATGCTGCCCATGCTCATGGTGTACCACTCATCGTTGACAACACATTTGCTACACCAATCAACTGCAATCCATTTAAGTTTGGTGCTGATATAATCACACATTCAACAACCAAGTACATGGATGGCCACGGTGCAACACTCGGTGGTTGCATCGTTGACTCAGGCAACTTTGATTGGAACAAGTATGCTGACAAATATCCAGGCCTCACAACTCCAGATGAGAGTTATCACGGTGTTGTATATACCGAGAAGTTTGGCCTTGGTGGCGCTTACATCGCCAAGGTTAATGCACAGCTTATGCGTGACCTCGGTACTGTACAGTCACCATTTAACGCATACATCTTAAACCTTGGCCTTGAGAGCCTCCCTGTACGCGTTGCTCGTCACTGTGAGAACGCACTTAAGGTTGCAGAGGCGCTTGAGAAGAATCCAAATGTAACTTGGGTTAACTACGCTGGCCTCCCAGGCAACAAGTACTACGACCGTGCTAAGAAGTACATGCCAAATGGCACATGCGGCGTTGTATCCTTTGGCATTAAGGGCGGCAAGAGCGCAGCTGAGAAGTTTATGGCGAACTTAAAGGTTGCTTCAATTGAAACTCACGTTGCTGACGCTCGCACATGCTGCCTTCACCCAGCATCAACTACTCATCGTCAGATGAACGATGAGGAACTCATCGCTGCTGGCGTACCAGGCGACCTTATTAGATATTCATGCGGCATTGA
>JAUNQL010000002.1:16435-22729 GCA_030536195.1 Clostridia bacterium
TACGCCGGATCTTGTACGTCTTTCATGCGGTATTGAAAATGCCGATGACCTTATCGAGGATCTCGAGCAGGCGCTCGCTAAAATCTAAAGAAGGAAATTAAGATATTGGAAAACACTGTTCTCAACGTAAAAGAGAAAATTGCATACGGTCTTGGAGCGATAGGCAAGGACATGATGTACATGCTCTCAACGAGCTATGTACTCTACTACTACCAGGACATCCTTGGCGTCAATGCATGGGCTATGGGAGTCATCCTCCTTGCAGCCCGCATCTTTGACGCATTCAATGACCCTATCATGGGCGTCATTGCAGCCAAGACCAAGACCAAGTGGGGCAAGTTCAGACCTTGGATTTTCATAGGTACGCTTTCAAACTCACTTGTGACGTTTTTGCTCTTCTCCGCACCACCGTCACTCAGCGGTGGCGGACTCGTGGCTTATGCAGCAGTGTTCTACATCCTCTGGGGTGTCACATATACGATGGCCGACATTCCGTTCTGGTCAATCGTCCCGGCGTTTACGAGGCCTGGTGCTGAGCGTGAACACTTAACGCAAGTCGGCCGTACCTGCGCCACTGTTGGTGGCGCCATCGTCACTGTTGCCACCATGATCTGTGTCATGGCACTAGGCTCTGGTGACGAGCGTGTTGGTTTTAAGTGGTTTGCACTTATCATTTCCATCTTTACAGGAATTGTTATCACATACTTCTCAGTGATGGTAAAGGAGAAGTCAACAGTTGACCTTAAGACCAATACGGTTAGCGATATGTTCAAAGCGCTCTTTAAGAATGACCAGGCCATGACAATGGCACTGACAATCATTCTTATTAACTCTGCCTTTTACATCACCGCAAACCTTGCGATTTACTACTATAAGTATGCAGTAGGTGGAGACAACTGGTACCACAAGTACACACTCTTTGCTGTAGTGGGCGGTGTCTCACAGGCGGTATCTATGATTGCACTCTTCCCACTTTGCAGGAAGTTCATGCAGGCAACCAAGGTCTTCCGCACGGCGCTTTGCGGTGCAGTAGTTGGTTACCTTATCTTTACAGGAATTGTATTTGCTGGCATGTCTTACAGGATGCTCTACATCCCAGCAGTAATTATCTTCTCCTGTAACGGACTTTTGATGGTACTGCTTACCATCTTCCTTGCGGATACGGTTGACTATGGTGAGCTAAACAACGGCGCACGCGAGGAGTCTGTAATCTTCTCGATTCAGACTCTCGTCGTTAAGTTCGCGTCAGGTGTCAGCGCACTTGTCGCATCCGCATGTATTTCGATATTTAATATCAGCAAGGACACCAGCGAGGGCGCAGCCCAAGTACTCACGGGCTCATCCCTTCGCGGTCTCCAGATTACTATAACAATTCTCCCGATGATAATTTTCTTCGCAGCTTGCGTTGTCTTTATTAAAAAGTACAAGCTCGACGAGGAGAAGATGGCATCAATTACCAGTGCGCTTGAGGAGCGCAGAAAAATAAAGGACACGGAAGGCGAGTGATTTTATGCCAATTAAAATTCCAACAGATTTACCTGCAAAAAAGGTCCTAAATTCTGAAAATATCTTTGTTATGACCGAGACAAGAGCGGGTAAGCAGGACATCCGTCCGCTTAAGATCTTGCTGCTTAACCTCATGCCAAAGAAAATTGAGACTGAAACTCAACTCTGCAGATTACTTGGTAACACACCACTTCAGGTTGAGCTTGAGCTTGTCATGCTCTCATCTCATGTAACTAAGAATACTAGCGCTGAGCACATGCTCGCGTTCTATAAACCATTTGATCAAATCAAGGATCAGAACTTCGATGGAATGATAATAACAGGTGCACCTGTTGAGCACTTAAAGTTTGAGGACGTTGACTACTGGGACGAGCTCTGCGAAGTAATGGAGTGGAGCAAGACTCACGTATGGTCAACCTTCCACATCTGTTGGGGCGCTCAGGCAGGCCTTTACTATCACTACGGCATCGAGAAGTATGACCTTCCAGAGAAACTCTTTGGTATCTTCCCACACAAGGTGGAGAAGAAGAGCTCTATGCTCTTTAGAGGCTTTGATGACATCTTTATGGCACCTCACTCACGCCATACAACAATCAAGCGTGAGGATGTTGAGGCAGTGCCAGAACTCAAGATTCTTTCTTCCTCTAAGGAAGCAGGTGTCTATGCCATCATGACCAAGCAGGGCCGTCAGGTATTCATCACCGGCCACTCTGAGTATGATGCAGACACACTCTATAACGAGTACATGCGTGACCTTGATGCTGGCAAACCAATCCATATGCCAGAAAACTACTTCCCAAATGATAAGGTTACACCAAAGCCACCAGTAACATGGCGTTCATCAGCAAATCTCCTTTATTCTAACTGGCTTAACTACTTTGTATACCAGAATACGCCATACGACTTATCGGCAATAAAATAAATTGAAATATATTAGGAGACCTAAACTATGCGCGAACTTGACCCAGAACTCTATCCAGAGTACAAGTATCCGGATGCTCCTGTAAACAACGAGCCTTTTAGACCTGTTATTGCAGAGCTCGGAAAGAAGATCACAGACCGTATCCCACAGAAACTCGGTCTGGCTAAGATCACCAAGGACGACCCAGAGTATTGGGGCCTTGCTGCCATGTGTACGGACGAGATGGCAGAGGTTGCCCTCAAGATGGACGTCAGAAAGCCAGTGACTTTACCAGAGATGGTAGAGCGTACAGGCAAGCCAGAGAAGGAAGTTGAGGAACTTCTTGAGAAGATGGCTGTTGCCGGCGTAATCGAATACAACTGGGAGAACCCACAGCACGAAAAGCAGTACTGCCTCCCAATGTTCGTACCAGGTAGCGCAGAGTTCTCAAACATGAATGCGGACCTCATGGATGCACATCCAGAGGTAGGTATCTTCTTTGAGAGAATGACACGCCTTCCACTCGACATGGTTACCAAGTTTGTACCAGAGGGTGGCTGTGGTATTGGTATGCACGTAATACCAGTAGAAAAGGCTATTGAGATGGAGAATACATCCGTTTCAGTCGAGCACATCTCTCACTGGCTCGACAAGTATGACGGAGTATATGCTGCATCTCCTTGCTCATGCCGTAAGTCAAGAAAGACATTTGACGAAGGCTGCGGCGATGACCCAGAGGGTTGGTGTATCGCCGTTGGTGATATGGCCCACTACGTTGTTGAGACAAACAAGGGTGGTCGCTATATCACAAAGGAAGAAGCTCTTGAAATCCTCCAAAAGGCAGAGGACAATGGCTTCGTTCACCAGATTACTAACATCGATGGCGAGAACAAGATCTTCGCTATCTGTAACTGTAACGTTAACGTATGTTACGCTCTTCGTACATCACAGCTTTACAACACTCCAAACCTTTCACGTTCAGCTTATGTTGCTCACGTTGACAAGGACAAGTGTGTAGCTTGTGGTAAGTGCGTTGAGGTTTGCCCAGCAGGCGCACCAAAGCTCGGACAGAAGCTTTGCCGCAAGGATGGCTCAGAGGTTGAGTATCCTAAGATGGGCCTCCCATACGTTGATGAGCCATGGGGTGAGGATAAGTGGAGCCACAACTATCGTGACTTAAACCGCATCCCAACTCACGAGTCAGGTACAGCACCATGTAAGACTGCTTGTCCTGCTCACATTTCAATTCAGGGTTATATCGACATGGCCAAAGAGGGCCGCTACGATGATGCGCTCAAGCTTATCAAACTCGATAACCCACTTCCAGCAATCTGCGGTCGCATCTGTAACCGTAAGTGCGAGGCTGCTTGCACACGTGGTACAATCGATGACCCAGTTGCTATCGATGAGATTAAGAAGTTTGTTGCACAGCGCGACCTTGATGCTGCAACACGCTATATTCCGAGGAAGACTATCCCATCTCTTGATGACAACTTCTTCGCAAACGAGAAGGTTGCTATCATCGGTGCAGGCCCTGCAGGTCTCTCCTGCGCATACTACCTTGCACTCAAGGGATACAAGCCAACAGTATTCGAGAAGTCTGAAAAGGCTGGTGGTATGCTCACATACGGCATCCCATCATTCAAGCTTGAGAAGGACGTAATCGAGGCTGAGGTTGATGTAATCAAGGCACTCGGCGTTGAATTTAAGTTCGGCGTTGAGGTTGGCAAGGACATTACCCTTGATGCACTCCGTAAGGACGGCTACAAGGCATTCTACATCGCTATCGGCTGCCAGGCAGGCAAGAAGGCAGGCATCAACGGCGAGGACGCAGAGGGCGTCGTAACAGCAGTAGACTTCCTTCGCCAGGCAGTACCAGCCGAGAGCTACAAGCTCGGCGGTGGCAACGTTGTTGTCATCGGTGGCGGTAACGTTGCAATCGACTGCGCACGTGTTGCTACACGTTGCGGCGACGGTGCAGTATCTATGTACTGCCTTGAGTCCCGCGATGAGATGCCAGCACTCCCAGAGGAGATTGCTGACGCCGAGGGCGACGGCATTGCAGTAAACTGCGGCTGGGGTCCTAAGGAAATCATCGTTGAGGACGGTAAGGTTAAGGCTATCGTACTCAAGAAGTGTACATCAGTATTTGATGCAAACAAGAAGTTTGCTCCTAAGTATGACGAGAACGACACAGTAACAGTTGAGTGTACTGATGTCATCCTCTCAATCGGCCAGGCAATTGATTGGGGCAACCTCCTCGACGGCGAGAAGGTAGAGCTCGGTCGTGCCAACGGCCCTATGGCAAACAAGCTCACATATCAGACAGCTCAGCCAGACGTATTCGTTGGCGGCGACCTCTACACAGGCCCAAGCTTTGCTATCAATGCAATTGCCGCTGGCCGTGAAGGTGCAATCTCTATCCATCGATATGTTCAGCCACACGGCACTCTCACTATCGGCCGTGACAGACGCAACTATATCGAGCTCAACAAGGACGACATCACAGTTGAGTCTTATGACAACTGTGGACGCAACGTACCAAAGAAGAAGGACCTTGATAAGAAGTCATTCCGTGAGTACGTTGAGCCATTCACAGAGGACCAGGTTAAGGCTGAGGCATCACGTTGTCTCAAGTGCGGACGTTCAGTTGTCGATGAGACAAAGTGCGTAGGCTGTGGTCTCTGCACAACAAGATGCCAGTTCGACGCTATCCACCTTGAGCGTGACCTTCCACACTGCAGTGATATGGTTACATCTGAGGACAAGCTTAAGTACATCCTTCCTAACATGGTTAAGTACCCAGTAGGCCTCAAGATCAAGAAGCTTAAAGGTAAGAAATAATATGCATGAACTAGGTGTAGTTTTTACCGTCCTTGATAGAGTAGAGGAAGTAGGCAAGGAAAACGAACTGACCAGCGTCAAGACAGTAGTCCTTGAAATAGGAGAGGTATCCGCTATCATTGAGGACTACCTCACAGACTGCTGGAAGTGGGCCGCTGCAAAGCGTGACCTTACGAAAGAAGCAGAACTTAAAATAGAAACAATCCCCGCAGTAACCTACTGCGAGGATTGTAAACAGACCTATGGTACTGTTGAATTTGGCAAGATCTGCCCACACTGTCAGTCCGAGCACACCTACCTCGTTCAAGGCAATGAATTTAAGATAAAAGAAATTGAAGCATATTAAAAATAGGAGGCAAAGGTTATGAAAAACTTTTTGCTAAAAAATCTCTCTACCATGTTGTGGGGTATCACAGCAATTCACCTTAGTTTCATGGTGATTCTCCTTAAGAAGTTTAAGGACAGCAAGTACAAGATTTATCTCCTAGCATCAATCATCACATTTGGCCTTTTCTATGATGCACTCTTCATTGCACTTGGTGCATTCATAAAAGAGAACTCTGTATTCAAGGGCTTTTCTAAACTTAGATTTGTATTCCACGGATGCTTCATCCCACTCCTTTTCCCAATCTGTGCCGAGGCACTTGGTGCAGAGGACGACACTAAGAAGATCGTTTGGGGCATCACAGCATTCCTCATCGCCTTTGGTATTGCAGAGAGTTGCTGCACAGAACTCGATGGCGAGACAGTAGCAAACGTATTCCGCTACAAAGCAGGCGACCTCACACCAAAGTGGGCAACAATCGGTTCCCTTGCACTTTCAATCGGTTCCGACATTCCACTCATGGTTTGTGGTATCAAGGCAATCAAGGACAAGAAGAATCCATTCCTCTTCCTTTCAGGTTTCTTTATGTTCGCCATCTCAGCTGCTGGTGCATCAGCAGGCGAGCTCATGTTCTTCACCAGCATGTTCGGTGAGGTCCTCATGATCCTCTTTATGATTCTCTTTGGCGACAAGGACAGAAAGCAAATCAAAGAATAAA
>JAUNQL010000002.1:22739-25272 GCA_030536195.1 Clostridia bacterium
TACTTTTTGCTTTATTTTAGCCAACGACTAAATTTCCGCCACATCTACCGCACTTTTTTGCGTCGCCTTCATAAACACGGGTTGTTGTTTTACATTTCATGCAGATATACACCTGAGATTCTCTGACGCCTACCATTTTTTCTTGTTCTTCTGTGCCGCCAACGATTTCTTCAAGTTCGTTCTCGTTAAGTAATGTTTCACTCATTTTATTTGGTCCTTTCTTTATCTAATTGAAGGAAATACAGGCTTTGCTATCGCCTTAAGATTCTTGCCGATTTTTTTGAAGAAATCTCCAATTCCAGAAAGCTCTTCTTCCTTAGGTGTTGCTACACCAGCGTTAACTTTTTGTAACTCTTTATCATTAAGTTCTGCCATAATATTGACTCCTTTCAGTTATTACAACTCTTTATACGAAGGAATTTGAATTTTGGCTAATAAAAAAGGCGGCAGGTGCCGCCCTTTTTTATTCGAGCGGTTTCATCGTTGGGAACAAGATTACATCGCGTATGGATTCGTTGCCAGTGAGGAGCATGACGAGGCGGTCGATGCCGATACCGCAGCCGCCTGTAGGTGGCATGCCGTATTCAAGGGCACGGACGAAGTCATCGTCAAGCATGTTAGCCTCATCGTCTCCGCACTCGCGGAGCATGAGCTGATGCTTGAAGCGCTCCATCTGATCAAGTGGATCATTAAGCTCAGAGTAAGCGTTGCCGTACTCTGTGCCAAGGATGAAAAGCTCGAAGCGCTCTGTGAGATATGGCTTGGATGGCTTACGCTTGGTAAGAGGTGAAACCTCAACAGGGTAGTCCATGATGAATGTAGGCTGCTCAAGGTTGGCCTCAACAAACTCGTCATAGAATGAAACGAGGATGTCGCCCCATGTCTCTTTACCTTTTTCGATTTCGATGTGCTTCTCCTTGGCAAGGGCGATAGCCTTGTCATTGTCGCAAGCGAAGGATTCGAAATCGATACCTGTGTATTTCTCAACGGCCTCTGCCATTGTCATTCTTGCAAATGGCTTTTCAAGGTCGATATCAACGCCCTTGAAAGTTACTTTGTATGTGCTGTTTGCTGCCATGGCAGCATTGCGGATGATGGCCTCTGTGCGGTCCATCATGCCGTTGTAGTCTGTGTATGCCTCATAGAACTCGATAGAAGTGAACTCTGGATTGTGCTTGGTATCCATGCCTTCATTTCTAAAGATACGGCCTATCTCATATACACGCTCCATGCCGCCAACGATGAGTCTCTTAAGTGGAAGCTCAGTGGCGATTCTCATGTACATATCAAGGTCGAGTGAGTTGTGATGTGTAATAAATGGACGAGCTGTTGCGCCACCTGCGATTGTGTTGAGTACAGGTGTTTCAACTTCGATATATCCAACATCATCAAGAGTCTTGCGCACTGATGCGATGATTCTTGAACGCTTTACAAATGTGTCCTTAACCTCTGGGTTTACGATGAGGTCAACATAGCGCTGACGATAGCGAGTGTCAGCGTCCTTGAGTCCGTGGAACTTCTCTGGAAGAGGAAGGAGTGACTTAGAGAGAAGTTTGATTGACTCAGCGTGGATAGAGATCTCGCCAGTCTTGGTACGGAAGAGATATCCCTTTATTTCAAAGATATCGCCGATGTCGGACTTCTTAAATGCAGCGTATGGCTCCTCGCCGATAGCGTCGCGCGCAACATATACCTGGATGTTGCCAAGCTTGTCCTGAATATTGCAGAATGAAGCCTTGCCCATTACACGCTTAAAGAGCATACGGCCTGCAATAGATACAGCGATAGGGTCGGCATCCATAATGGCGCGACGCTCGTTGTAGTCGTTATTGATTACCTCTCTTGCCTCGGCCTCGTCAAGACCATCTGTTGATGGTGCAACACGGCCGGCAAGGAGCTTGTCCTCATGCTCGGTGTAGAGAGCCTTGGCATCAACTGTGTGATGTGTCTGCTCTGCTGTCATAACCTGGAATGGGTCATTGCCAGCTTCTTGGAGAGCCAAGAGCTTGTCAATTCTGACTTGTCTTTGCTCGTTAGTTTCCTCAGCAGTGAGCTCGTGCTCTTCTACTGCTGGATTTTGGTTGTTGGCCATTTTATCTTATCTCCTAAAATTACTTCTTCTCGATGTTTACAATCTTGTACTTGAGCATACCTGCTGGAGTTTCAACTGTAACTGTAGAGCCCTTCTTCTTACCAAGGAGTGCCTTACCTACCGGAGACTCATCAGAGATACGGCCCTTGAGAGGGTTAGCCTGCTGAGGACCTACGATTTGGTATGTCTCTTCTTCTTTTGTTTCCATATCTTTGATAGTAACTTTAGAAGCGCGGTTTACTGTGTCAGCTGAGAACTCATCCTCGTCGATGAGTTTGTAGTTCTGGAGGATAGCCTCGAGTTCATTGATACGTGACTCAAGTTTGCCCTGTTCTGACTTTGCTTCGTCATACTCAGAGTTCTCTGACAAGTCGCCGAATGAGAGGGCAACTTTAATCTTTTCTGCTATGTCTTTACGACCAACAGTTTTGAGTTGTTCAA
>JAUNQL010000211.1 GCA_030536195.1 Clostridia bacterium
GGGAACCCACGCCATCTCTGATACCGATTACTTCCTCCAATGTGTCGTATGGCTTGCCTACAGGCGACAACATCTCATCGCCTGGGAGAAGGTTTGCTGAGAGTGCGATAGCAAGCGCGTGTGTGCCACAGGTTATCTGTCCACGCACGAGCGCCGCCTCAGTATGGAATACTGAAGCGTATACGGCCTCCAATGTATCACGGCCAAGGTCATCATGGCCGTAACCTGTCGTGCCGGCAAAACAGCCAGCGTTTACGCGATTGTCCTGCATTGCCTTAATAACCTTGAGTTGGTTATGCTCAGCAATGCTATCTATCTCGCGAAATCTCTCATCAAGTTCACTCAGAATTGAATCAGAAAACTTAATTATCTTCTCATCAATTCCAAAGTCCTTATAAGCGTCAAAACTAATCATTTAAGTTCTTCCTCTAGCACCTTAATATACTGCTCTAAATATGCCTTAATCTTGTTCATCTCACCTATGTACTTTTCGGTGTCACGCTGGAGCCATGGGTCTGGAACAGCCTTATATGAGCCCGTTGCAGCCTCAGACAAAGTCTTAAACTTGCGCCTCCATGATGGCACAAAAATCATGTACTTATGGGACTTTGTCATGCCAATAACTATGTCGGCTTCATTGAAAAGTTTGATGTCAGCTTTCCTGTACATAAAGCCTGGTCGATGTTGCTCGACCTGTGTCTTATCGAAGCCCTCGCGAACGAGTGCTTCTACTGTGAGTGGATCGATGCTTGTACCAGGTGTCATGACAGCAGAGGACCTAGTTACCTCCACCTTGTCGCGAAGCACTGGGCTCTCCTCCACTAAACGTCTGAACATCATTTCGCAGTATGGACTGCGGCACATATTCTGTGAGCAAACAAATAATACTTTATACATCTATAATTCCTTAACCATTCAATGCCTTGAATGCCGCCTTGTTATTTTTGTAAAGTGTCTTAAATACTTCAAAGTTTCTGTCATAAACAGCCTTGTTTTCTGGGTTTGGCTTGAATGTCTTGACTGCTGGGATGAAGTCCTTAACCTTATCAAGACTATCAATTGCGCCAATACCTACACCGATAATAGCAGCTGCGCCAACTGCGCCAACATTCTGTGGGCTTGCTACTGTCTCAACTGTGCAACCGATAACATCAGCAAGAATCTGGCATGTAACATCTGAAAGTGCACCGCCACCTACGAAGCGAACTGTGTCAGATACATCAACCTTTTTCTTCTGCTGTTCGTACATCCAACGGTTCTGATAGCAAACGCCTTCGATTACCGCACGGATGAGGTCACGCTTGCCTGTATCGATGTTGATGTTAAAGAACATACCTGCTGCATTTGGATCCTCAAATGGGCAACGGTTGCCGTGGAGCCAAGGTGTAAAGATTACGCCGTTTGAACCAGCTGGTGTCTCCTTCATTACCTTTGAGAGATAGTCGTAGAGGCTTGTGTATGCCTCCTCAATATTCTCTGGCGACTCGGTTACATCCTTCTTCTCGAGATAGATACCAATCTCGTCAAGTGCCAAGTGATTCTTAACCCACTCAAGGCACTTGCCTGATGTCTCATGCTC
>JAUNQL010000212.1 GCA_030536195.1 Clostridia bacterium
TGCTAGTCTTAGATTTAATGGATTTATATTGTGATTAATAAATGTAAAAATCTATCCTTACATTTCAGGTTAAATGATACAAATTTCTAAAATGGACTTTATCGTTAGATAATGTCCATTTTAATATGAGATTATTAATATCTTTATTAATATTTATTGATAGTATTGATGTTTTTTATGTTTTTTAGGCACTATGAAAACAACTTTGAAATATTTTCTTTTCATAGTTAATTAGACATTGCGTATAAATATTATGGTGGTGATTTTAACCTTTCTATTTAGTGTTAATTGATTAATCTATGATTATTTGATCCTTACATCTTTTATAGCTATTTTGTGAATATTAAGATCGCTTAATATAATAGGGTTATATTCCGTAGAGAATAATTCATATGGTGTCTTTCCATTTAATGAATGTCTTGGGTAAGAATTTATATATGAAAAGATTTCATCAAGCCTTTCTTGGGTTAAAGTGTTGAAACTATTACCTTTGGGTATAAATCTACGGAATAAACCATGATTTCTTTCACATTCTGCTTTCTGACAAGACTTGTATGGATCGCAATAGAATGTCTTACAATAAAACTCACCAGTTTCTTCATCAACCTCTAATTTATAGAGGTTTTTAAATTCTGAGCCATTATCAGCTAAGACAACATCAAATATTTCATATCCTCTATATATCCCAACTTTATATAGTCTTTTTAAGATATAAGGTACATTTGGATGTTTTCTGTCATATAAAAAACCCAACTGTAGTTTAGAATTCACGAAATAAACTGTAAGAATAGCTTTACTGTCATTTCTTTTACCAATAATAGAATCAACTTGAATGACTTTACTAACTGGTCTACTACTTACATAATCTAGATAATCTTCATATGTACGACCATTAATGACATTTATATCAAGTCTAGTAGCTTTTGGATAGTTATACTCTTTCTTAGTCTTAAATCTAATAGCTTTAGGAAGATTGTGTCTTTTTATATCAACATTGCCTTTATCAACATATCTTCTAATGGTTGATTCTGATAATGGACAGCCTGTGGCTAGTTTGGCTACATAGATAGACTGTCCTTTAAGCACTAAAGGTGAAACAGTTGAATTGATTAGTTTAATAGTTCTTCTAGAATTAGCAGTATCGCTTCTAGAATTTACTAATACTTTCCTAGCTTTAAAGTGGGCGTTATCAGCTATATAGATTCTATCTTTATGAGAACATCTAGAATTAACACAGCCATTACAAGTAAAAGGAAACTTAATTCTTCTAGGACAGATATATTTACTATTATTGAATTTATCTCTTGGGTTTAAGATAGTTACATTAGTATTAATTTCATAATAAATAGCACTTCTAGATTTGTTTAATACTCTAGCTAGACTAGCAGCACTTAAATTAAAGTTATTATCAAGATTATATTGAAGCTTTACTCTATCTGAGTAAGTGAAATGAGACTTTAAATTTGATTTCATGTTTAATTACCATAATAATCACCACCATATTTACATAATAAACTGATAGATTATTATTTCACGGTTAATTGAACATCCAGTACAAATAAAGGTGAAAAGTAATAT
>JAUNQL010000059.1 GCA_030536195.1 Clostridia bacterium
ACTGAACTGGGGTATTAGGACCTTTTTTAGTGTCTACTTTTTGTTGACACCTTCATCATATGACGTGGTCCTTAATTTTTGTGAAATTAGGTTATTTGGCGTAGAACTCTTTCATAAAAGTCCTAACCTGTTCGCGTGAATAGGTTTTTCCGTTGTAGAATGTCTGGTTAAACATCTCTAAAAAGCCATTGATATAGTTGTTGAAAATAATCTCATAAGGAATATCAAAATTCTTGTCTCTGGTACAATTCTTGGCAATTATTGCTCCGATTTCAAACATGCATTCCTTGATTGTTTGATGGAGTGTTCCGTTTTGAGGATTCTTCTTGGCGACCTTAACAAGTATTGGTCTGTATTCCTCAAGGAAATCATAGAGGAGATCACCTGATCGTTCAATGTTGTCATAGTGGTTCATGACTGTGTCCATTTCTGGATAGTATTGATAGATCAAACTGTAGAATTTCCAGCGGACGATGTCGTACTTGTCCTCAAAATAATTATAGAAGGTAGAGTGTGGAATCATACTGAGTGTACAGACTTCACGCACGGTTATGTCATCAAAGTTTTTCTTTGTAAGTAGCATAAAGAAGGCATTGACGACCATTGTTGTTGTCCTCTTTTGAGAGGTTGTGAGCTTTGCTCTAAAGTCCAGTTTCATTTTATCGCCTCAAACTTTTTAGTGGTTTTTCATAACTTTCACATATATTTTATATACGTATTGGAATAAAAGCAAGCGTACAGTCTTGGAATAATTTTAAGAAGTGTCCAAATTGGGACTCATACATACCTTTATTCAAAGACATATTTTACGTTTTAATAGATAATATAGTGGTACGCAATGCGTTATTTTGAAAAACGGAGGTATTTGAAATGGCAAAATTTGAAAAAGACACAGAAACTTTATTCCACGGTGTTCATGATTTAATGGACTATTCACAGGAAGAACTCATGGAATTGTTCAAGACTCTTCCAGCTCCAACAATGGAAGAAATGCAGGGTGAATTCCATTCAACAAAGCTTTCACACCACAGCGTTAGAGACTACCTTGGATGGCATCTTTCATGCGACAATCCTCTCATGAATCCTGAGTGGGTTGGTAAAGCATTCCGCATGGAGAACGACAAAGAAGGTCGCGGTTACAACCTTTTCAGAAAGGTAAACGGCCAGCTTTACACAAAGTATCCAATGTACACATGCATCGCTCCATCACGCTATGATGGTAAGCCAGCTTTCACATTGGTTTACAAAGCATTCTACACAATGACAGCTGCTACACAGATGGTTGACGAGGCTAGAAAAGTAGCTGACGGTGTATATCTTCTTATCGGTACATATGGCATCACAGCTAAGGACAGAATGAGACCACACTTCTGGCTCCTCGAAGGTCCATACAGAACTTATCGTGGCGACGCAAACGCTATCCCAAGAAAGTTCGACAAAAAAAGAGAAATGCCAAACTACAAAGACTAATTAATAACACTTTGATAATTAGAGGTTAATCATGGAATACAAAAATTTATTTACGCCTGGTAAGATTGGCAACATGGAAATCAAGAACCGTGTTGTTATGACTTCTATGGGTGTTGACGTTGCCGAACTTAACGGAAAAGTTGGACAGCGTTGGATTGATTATTATGAGGCTCGTTCAAAGGGCGAGGTTGGCCTTATCATCTCTGGTATCGTTCGTGTTAACGAAACAAGCGGTGTTGGTCTTCCAATGCAGGTTTCTATGGGTAGAGACAAGAACGTAGAGTCTCTTAGAAAAGGTGTAGAAGTTCTTCACAAGAACGGCACAAAATTCGTAGTTCAGCTCCACCATGCTGGACGTCAGAATGAGGCTATCCTTGGAACAACTTGGGGCCTCTTGGAACTTGGTGAGAAATTTGTTCCTCACTATTGGGACATCGCTCGTCCTCTTACAAAGAAGTTGCTCGATGTTATCGTTCCACCAATGAATAACAACCCTGTTATTCATGAATTACAGAAATATATCATGGTTCCTGACGTTAGTGCATCAAAGGTTCCTTTGAACACAGCAAGAACTGGTATGTTCCCAGCAAGAGTTCACGCTCTTACTATTTTGGAAATCAAATTGCTCGAGAAGCAGTTCATCAATGCTGCTGTACGTGTTAAGGAAGCTGGTTGCGACGGCGTTGAACTTCACGCATCACACGGCTATCTTCTTCAGCAGTTCTTATCACCAGTTTCTAACCATCGTCACGACCGTTACGGCGGAAGCCTTGAAAACCGCATGCGTTTCATGCTTGAGATCATCGAAGGCATGAAGAAGGCTTGCGGACCTGACTTCCCTATTCTTGTAAGACTTACAATTGATGAGTTCTACAATACTATCGGTGAAGATGGTAAGGGCCTAACAATCGATGAAGGAATCTTGATTGCTAAACGTCTCGAACAAGCTGGCGTTGTAGCTCTTGACCTCTCTTGCGGCGGTTATGAGACTCCTAATCACACAGTAGAGCCAATGAACATCCCTGAGGCTTGGAGAGCTTCATATGTTAGAGCTATCAAAGAAGCTGTTAATATTCCTATCATCGCTGTTGGTGTTATCCGCAACCCAGCTACAGCTGAAAAGTTGCTCCAAGATGGCGTACAGGATTACATCGGTCTTGCTAGACCTCTTCTTGCTGACCCAGAATGGGCTCTCAAGGCTAAGGAAGGCAGAACAGACGAGATCCAGCGTTGTATTGGTTGTCTTGCTTGCTTCCAATCTCTCTTTGAGAACGCATTCAAACTTGAACCAGCTCAGTGCGCACTTAACCCTAAGTGTTGCCATGAGATTGAGTACAAGGATCTCAAGAAAGACGGCAACGGCAGAAAGGTTGTTGTTATCGGTGCAGGTCCTTCTGGTCTTACAGCTGCTCGTGAACTTGCAGCAAGAGACTTTGACGTAACAGTACTTGAGAAGGCAGCAACAGCTGGCGGACAGCTTAACGCTGCTAACAAGCCACCTCACAAAGATAAGATGAACTGGGCTATCAACGACCTTGAAAATCGTGCAAAGGCTGCTGGTGCCAAGATTCTCTACAAGCAGAAGGTTGATGAGGAATCACTCAAGAAGCTTGCTCCTTATGCAATCGTTGTTGCTACAGGTGGTAAGGCTGTAGTTCCAGGCAAGATTCCTGGCGCAGATAAGAAGACAGTTATGACTGGTTCTGATGCAATGCAGAACGAACTTAAGATTTCTGATAAGGATGTTGTTGTAGTTGGTACAGGTCTTACAGGTCTTGAGACAGCCGAGTACTTTATGACTCAAGACAACCGTGTAACTATGGTTGAAATGCAGGAGAAGATCGGTCCTGGACTCTATGTTCAGCACTACTATGATCTCTATCCAAAGCTTTATGAGAACCACGTTATGTTCTTGACATCAGCTAAGCTTACAGAAATCAATGATGGTTATGTAACAGTTGAAACAAAGAGCGGTGGCATCATTAAGCCAAAGGCTGACTACGTATTCTTTGCAGCAGGTGTTCGTCCAGTTAACGACCTTGTTGAAGTAGCAAAGAAAGTATGCAGCAATGTTGTTGCGGTTGGTGACGCAGAGAAGGTTGGTACAATCCTTAATGCTACAAGCACAGCTATGCAGGCAACAGCTAAAATTAAGTAACTTATTAAAGTTGAAATAAAAAATTAAAAATGGAGGAAAAAATTATGAGTAACATTATCGTACTTACTGGTGCTGCTGGCGGTATCGGTAAAGAGTTCCTTAAGATTATGAAGGACGAAAAGGGTATTGACGAGATTTGGTGCGTAGGCCGTACACTTTCTAAGCTTGAAGCACTCAAGGAAATCTCAAACAAGGTAGTTCCTGTTGCTTGTGACGTAACACTTGACGAGGACTTGCTTGCTTTCCAGAAGCTTCTTGAAGAAAAGAACCCAAGAATTAAGTGGCTCATCAACTGCGCAGGTACTCGTGCAGTTTACAAGCCAGGTGCTTCTCTTCCAAGACTTCTTGCTACAGTACGTACAAACCTTGTTGGTAACATGGCTATGTGCTATGCTTGTATCCCATTCATCGGCAGAGGAGACCACATCCTTAACGTTTCTTCAGCAGCAAGCTTCCAGCCACTTCCATCAAACAACTCTTATGCAGCAGCTAAGGTTGGCCTTAGATTCTTCTCTAAGGGTCTTGAGTATGAACTCAAGACAAGAGGCATCAAGGTTACATGCTCATGCCCAGGTTGGGTAGCTACAGAGCTCATGGAATTCAAAGAGGACGAAATGAAGCCAATCGAGAGACTTCCTGGCGTTACAACACCAGAGCACGTTGCTAAGAAGAGCATCCGTCAAGCTCGTCGTGGTAAGTCAATCGTATTCCCAACACTCAAGGTACATGCTGACTACTACATCATCAAGTTCGCACCAACGAAGTTCATTTTGTGGTACGCTGCTCACGTTGAGACAGACCACTACAAAGACTTCATCAAGACAGGCATTTTGACCTAACTTGTTGTAATAGCTTTTTGGTTGAACGACTCCAAAGAAGGGCCGAGAGGATTTCCTCTCGGCCTTTTGCTATGAGAAAAATCTGTATTTATTGCTCTGTTTGATATATAATTTAGGTATGAAAAATAATCAGATTTTAAGGATTGCCGGAACGGACTATAAGGAGATGGCCAAGCTGCTATGCAGTGCAGCGGGCCTTGCGGATATGGTTCCGGCAAAGGATGCAAGGATTGCAATCAAGCCAAATTTGGTGGTTGCGGGCCCAGCGGAGCTAGGGGCTACAACCCACCCAAGCGTTGTGGCAGGCTTGATTGAGTACTTGCGTGAAAACGGATTTTACAACATCGTAATAATGGAGAGCGCCTGGTATGGCGAGGAAACCGAAAATGCGCTTGTCGCTTCCGGTTTCGATTCGCTATGCCGTGAATACGACGTTCCATTTATTGATATTAAAAAGGCCACCAGTCATAAGCGTGACTGTGGCGGAATGGAACTTGATGTAACAGACGCTATAAATGATATAGATTTCTTTATCAATGTCCCAGTGCTCAAGGGACATTGCCAAGTGAGGATGACTTGCGCAATCAAAAACTTAAAGGGTCTAATCCCAGATGACGAGAAGAGGCGCTTCCACGCCCTTGGCATCAATAAGCCAGTTGGCCACTTATCAACTGCCATCAAGCAGGATTTCATCTTAGTTGATGACATCTGCGGTGACCTTGATTTTGAGGAGGGTGGCAATCCAGTTGTCAGAAATGGTATGCTTGCGGCGCTTGACCCAGTCCTCGTTGACGCTTATGCATGTGAGCGACTCCATCTAAAACTCGAGAGCGTTCCATATGTTGGGATTGCCGAGTCACTAGGTATAGGCTCATCTGACCTTGAGAGTGCGGAGATTATCAACTTGAGGGATATAGAGGAGCAAGAGATATCTAAAAGTTCAAGAGTATTGGATGTCGCATACGCTGCTGAGGCGGTTGATGCCTGCAGCGCTTGCTATGGCAACTTGATACCAGCACTCATTGATCTCAAAGAGGAGGGCTTACTTGAAAAACTTGACACAAAAATTGCCATCGGCCAAGGTCACAATGGCAAGACAGGTCGCCTTGGTATTGGGCAGTGCACTTATGGCTTTGACACCTGTATTATGGGCTGTCCGCCAAGCAGAGAAGAAATCTACGATGGACTGAAAAAATATATTGATGAACATTGTTAAACAATTTATAAAAACTGTTGAGTAAAAAGGCAGTTTGTTATAAAATAGAAACGGCATAATTTTTTAATTAGGAGGTAATGTATTATGCTTTGGGGACCAAACACAGATGCGGCTCGTGCTATCGTAGACGAAGCTTTACAGCACGTTCGCTGCACATGCAGTTTCAACTGGACATTTATTGCCCTTTTAGCTTTTGTAATGTGCGTTTATGTACCAAAGATCAAGGCAAAAGATTGGGATTCGATTGGTGCTGCTCTTGGCCTTTATGGTATTCACTGGCTCTGTGAAATTGCTAACGCTGTATTTTGCCATATCTATGGCTACGGTATGTGGCATGTAACACAGGATAGTACAACATTTATTCTTCTTATTGGTGTTGCTTGGGAACTTTCAATGATGTTCTCAACAGCCGGCTTTACAATCGATGTAATGCCAGAGGATAAGAATGCAAAAATTTTGGGAATTAACAACCGTATAGTTTACGTTATGACAATGGCTATCGGTTTCTCACTCTTCGAGATATTCCTTGCTGGCACACCTTCATTCCAGTGGGTATGGCCATTCTGGGGCGCAATTCCAGTATGCATCACAGTTTACATTCCATTCTTTGTAGCTGCAGTACTTGGACATGACCTTCAGGGCAAGGCAAAGAAGATCTTCCTTGGTGCTATTTGGGGACAGGTTGCTCTTGCACTCGCAATCCTCATTCCACTTGGAATTATTTAATGTGAAAGGAGTATATAATAATGAAAGATTTTGCAATTTTTAATTATGTATTTGCAGTAATTTGTCTTATTGCTGTAGTTGTATTATTCATTACAAATATTCCTATTCTTGCTTGGTATACACTTCTTGCAGCTTTCGCTTTTG
>JAUNQL010000060.1:0-5966 GCA_030536195.1 Clostridia bacterium
TTTATGATATAGAAAATAAAACTTTAAGACTTGTTACTCAGGAGAACTATGACCGAGTAATGTATTATTCATTGAATGATTAGCACTTAAGGAGAAAAGGCATGAAAGACTACAAATCATTTGCAGCTCTTATCTATGTAACGGATACAGAGGAATTGGCTGTAATGCGAATGTACGACTGGAAGGAAATTCATCTTGACGGAGATGACCAGTTGTATTTTGAAGCGCAGGACGCAGGAGATAAAAAGATAATAGCAGCAAGGCAGGATGAGATGGGTATGACAGCTTCTGCTACTCTTACTATGAAGATGATAGAGCAGTTCCGCCCAAAGTATGTCATCATGCCTGGCATCGCTGCGGGTACAGAGGATGAGGAGAGCAACATCCAGATGTATGGTGATGTTGTGCTTGCAAACCTTGTTTGGAACTACTCAAATGGTAAGTATGTTTCCAAGGATGAGGCAGAAATAGTCTTTGGTGAGGTTGGATTTCTCCCAAGACCAACTGTAGTTAAAGTTGATGAGGAGTTAATTGGCTATTTCGAGAAGGCAGTTAATTCTACTCATAACGAAACTCACGTTCACGTTGGTGCGCTAGCCAGTGGTTCAACAGTTGTAGCAAACAAGCACATTCTTGAGAAGCAGATTAAGGATCAGTCCTATATTACAAAGGGTCTCGAGATGGAGGGCTATGGCGTAGCCTATGCCGCATCTCATGCGACTGAGCCAAGGCCAAAGGCAATCATTGCCAAGAGTGTCTGCGACTTTGCTGACAGCAGAAAGTCTGACGTATATCAAAAATTTGCTGCACACACAAGCTGTGAGTTTGTAAAACTCATGCTTGACGAGATTCTCGACTAATATAATAGTATAAAAAAGCGGCGGTACGATTTCGTACCGCCGTTCTTGTTTTATTAGTGTAAGTGATCGATGAGTTTTGCGACAAGGTCGTCTATGTTAATAGGTTTTGCCAGGTGGTCGTTCATACCAGAATCAAGTGCCCTTTGCTTGTCCTCTGCAAAGGCATTTGCAGTCATGGCGATAATTGGAACATTCTTAGCATACTTGTTATCAATATTTCTAATCTCAGTTGTTGCTTTGTAGCCATCCATCTTAGGCATCTGGATGTCCATGAGTACAAAGTCATAGCGACGCTTTGACTCATCCTTTGTGAGGTCAACAATCTTTTCAACAGCGAAGATACCATCCTCTGCTGTATCAACAACCATATCCATATCCTCAAGGATGTCCTTTGCAATCTCTCGGTTGAGTTCGTTATCCTCAACGAGGAGAACGTACTTATCTTTCAAGAGATTTGACATATCCTCGACTTTCTTGCTTTCAACAAAGTTTTCGTCTGCAATTCTAAAGTCGAAGTGGATTGATACCTTGGTACCAACACCGAGTTTACTTTCGATGTTGATCTTGCCCTTCATAAGCTCAACAAGTTCCTTGGTGATTGCCATACCAAGTCCAGTGCCCTGAATACCACTGATTGTTGATGTGGACTCTCTTGTGAAGGCCTCAAAGATGTGCTCGAGGAACTCCTCGCTCATACCGATACCGGTGTCTTCAACAATAAACTCATATGAGGCATAGCCTTTTTTGTGGCTCTCTGTTTCAATGATTGCATAGTTGATTGTGCCGCCGTCATCTGTGTATTTAACAGCGTTGTTTGCAACGTTCATAAGTACGCGGTTTACGCGAAGCTTATCGGCGTAAACGCAGTTGTGCTTAACTTGTGAGAAGTCAACGTTGAATGTGATGTTCTTGTCCTTAACGCTCTGATTTACAATGGCGGAAAGGCCTGTTGCTGCCTCTGTGATGATAACTCGTTCTTCTTCAATTGTTACCTTACCAGACTCGATTCGAGCCATGTCGAGCACGTCGTTGATAATTGAGAGCAAGTGCTGGCTACTAAGGTCAACCTTGCCAAGGCAGTCGAGAAGTTTCTCTCTATTATCAATGTTCTTAATAGCCATATTGTTAAATCCAATGATGGCGTTCATAGGAGTACGGATGTCGTGGGACATGTTGAAGAGGAATGTGGATTTTGCTCTGTTGGCAGACTCAGCCTCTTCACGTGCTTCCTCAAGAATCTCTTCCTGTTCTACTTGTGCTCTTGTCAACTCATCCATGTTGTGTACACCGATGAGGAAGTTCTTGTCGTTTTTCCAAATACCGGTGTGGATGATTTTGAGCTGATAGTATGTGATGTGACCATCGCGTTCAATACGATAGTTGTGGAAGAATGCGTCCTCTTTCTTAAATTCTCGATTTACATTTTCATGCGACAGTGCTTCGATGAATGCCTTTTTATCCTCTGAGACAATGTTTGCAGAAACGGCGTCAACATAGTCAGAATATGCCATCTTTTGCTCAAGGGATGGATTGCGCTTTAAGTAAGCGTCGGATGTACGAACAGATTCAATTGTGTTGGTGTCGAAATCAACATGGAACACAGCTTCGTAGTCGTCGGCAAGACCGTTGATAAATTCCTCTCGCTGTTTGTCGGCGAGTTCTTTTCTGTAAACGTCGTCGATAACTGAGAAACCGAGGGCAACAGCTTGAGGATTGTCGTCCTCTCCTACCTTTACGAACTTCATTTCGCAGTAACGAGGGTCGCCTGCGTTATCTGAACGATATGTTGTTGTAAATGTCTTCTTGTCATGTAACTCGTCAAGGATGTTATAGATAGAGCCTGCTTTAAGCATCATTGCTTTATCCTCATCATAAACGAGGGTGTCAACGTACAATTTAAATGCGTCAGAGTACTTGATACCAGAACGGAATACAGTACCGAACTCGGTTTCTGTCTCTTCGTTCATGGTGTATGGGTCAAGTTCATCGGTGGTAAGGTCGATGTAGTAAACTGATGTGTACTCAGATGCCAAAATCTCGATGATATCTGTATTACGGCGACGAACTGTCTCCTGCTCAATTCTGTTACGAAGTTCCTCGTCCTTGTCGGCAAAACCGAGGGCAACAGCTTTTGGTGCGCCTTCGTCGTTACCTACCTTTACGAACTTCATTTCGCAGTAGTGTGGGTCACCATCATTTTCTGAACGATATGTTGTAAGGAATGTTTTCTTGCTTCGAAGTTCCTTCATGATGTTGCCGATTGAACCAGCGGTAAGCATCAGCCTTTTATCCTCTGAAAGGACAATTGTATCAACGTATGTGCGGAACGCATCGGAATAAGTCATATTCTTGAACAAAACTCCGAACTGGTTCTCTGTTTCCTCGTTCATTGAGTAAGGAGTAAGTTCATCAGTTGTGAGGTCGATGTAGTAAACTGATGTGTACTCAGATGCAAGGATCTCGATAATCTCGTTGTTTCGGTCGATTTCGGCCTGACGTTCAAGTTCACGACGAATTTCATCATCTTTGTCGGCAAAACCGAGGGCTACTTCCTGTGGCTCGTCGTATGCGTCTCCTACCTTAACGAACTTCATCTCGCTGTAACGTCCGTCAGCGGAACGGTACTGTGTAATGAATGTTTTCTTGTTTCTAAGTTCGCCTATGATATTGGAGATAGAGCCGGCGGTAAGCATTGAGTTCTTGTCCTCTGGAAGTACAACTGTATCAACATACAAGTTGTAAGCGTCGGAATATTTGATACCAGAACGGAAGATTTGACCAAACTCAGACTCAATCTCTTCGTTCATTGTGTATGTATTAAGTTCATCGGTTTCAAGGTCGATATAGTAAACTGATGTGTACTCAGATGCGAGGATTTCGATAATCTCTGTGTTACGTCTGCTTTCCTCTTCTGCGCGCTGTCTTGCACGAACTTCTTCATCACGGTCAGCAAAACCGAGGGCAACGGCTGTTGGCTCATCGGCTTCCTCGTTTACCTTTACGAACTTCATCTCACTGTAGCGTCCATCAGCTGAACGGTACTGTGTAATATATGCTTTCTGTTTTTCAAGTTGTTTCTTGATGTTCTCAACAGAACCTTCTCTCAACATTTCCTCTTTGTCCTCTTCAAGGATAAGACGGTCAACGTAGAGCTTGAAAGCCTGAGAGTATGTGATTCCACTGTTGAAAATCTGACCAAACTCAGACTCCGTTTCAGCGTTCATTGTGTATGGATTAAGTTCGTCGGTGTTAAGGTCGATGTAGTAAACTGATGAATACTCAGATGCGAGGATTTCGATAATGTCGGTGTTACGTCTGCTTTCCTCTTCTGCACGTTGTCTTGCACGAACTTCTTCATCACGGTCAGCAAAACCGAGAGCAACGGCAGTTGGCTCATCAGATTCCTCATTTACTTTTACGAACTTCATCTCGTTGTATCGTCCATCGGCTGAACGGTACTGTGAAATAAATGTCTTTTGATTTTCAAGACGTTTTTTGATGTTGGCGATAGAACCCTCTTTGAGCATGCCCTTCTTGTCATCCTCAAGGATAAGGCGGTCAACGTAGAGCTTGAAAGCTTCTGAATATGTGATTCCGCTGTTGAAGATCTGACCAAACTCAGACTCCGTTTCAGCGTTCATTGTGTATGGATTAAGTTCGTCGGTGTTAAGGTCGATGTAGTAAACTGATGAATACTCAGATGCGAGGATTTCGATAATGTCGGTGTTACGTCTGCTTTCCTCTTCTGCACGTTGTCTTGCACGAACTTCTTCATCACGGTCAGCAAAACCGAGGGCAACGGCTGTTGGTGCATCGGATTCATCATTAACCTTTACGAATCTCATCTCGTTGTAACGTCCATCGGATGAACGGTACTGTGTAATATATGTTTTCTGTTTTTCAAGTTGCTTTTTGATGTTAGCAATGGAACCTTCACGCAACATCTCATCCTTATCCTCTTCAAGGATAAGGCGGTCAACGTAGAGCTTGAAAGCTTCTGAATATGTGATTCCGCTATTGAAAATCTGACCAAACTCAGACTCCGTCTCAGCGTTCATTGTATATGGATTTAATTCATCGGTGTTAAGGTCGATGTAGTAAACTGATGAGTACTCAGATGCGAGGATACGAATGATTTCCATGTTTCGTTCCTGCTCGTGGATGAGTGCTTCACGCCTATTTACATCATTTACATCAACTTTGTTATGAACCTCGAGTGCATACACTTTGCCATCAATTTCAAGTGGCCTGCTGAGGACATTGTAAACATCAGCATCAAGTGTTTCATATTTCTCGGTTGTTATTAATTCTTTGCATGTGATAGAAGGAGCGCAGTTTTCACAAGGAGTGTTTCGGTTCCACATCTTGTAGCATGCAAAAATTGGCTCGAGGTTGCCCTTATCATCAAAGTCATAAACTTGATGAGCCAAAGGATCAACAATAAGCACGTGATCAAAAACAGTGCTCATAGTAGCAACTAATTTTTGAGCTTCTTTTACAGTCATAAATTACACCGTCCCATTTGCTTTAGATTTTTACAAAGTAAAGTAAGTGGATTTTATCAATACACGTCTTATTTATAGCATATTACATATAAAATACGCAATATAAATTATGACAAAATTTTTAATGAAAATTTTTACAAAAATTCATTGTATAGGTTGAGAGTGTGTTGTAAAATTGTAGAGTAAGTTAATCGGACACACGTCTGATTAATTCGGAGAAAATTTCATAAAAAGGGGGTTGAGTTTGATGCAGACTTTATTGATTTATAAAGATTCTTATTCAGAACTCACAAAGGCTTCATGGGCTGTACTCAGAAATCCTGATGCAACCATGCAGTGGTACATCATCCCAATTCTCCTCATCTTTATCTACATCGTAAGTAAAGAGATCAGCGAAGGCCACATCAAGGCTGTTTGCGCTGGTGCTGCTCTTTGGCTTGTAGATATTTGGAATGAGATTTGGAACTCTTACATCTGTGCTGTTTCAGGACATGCTCCAGTATGGGGTACTCCTCCAGGATCAGTTGAGGGAGTAGGCCTTGCTGGACAGAGCTCAGCATTTGATATCCTTATCGGATACAACATTGAGATCTCTTTCATG
>JAUNQL010000060.1:5976-6553 GCA_030536195.1 Clostridia bacterium
TATTTCTTCATGCCTCATGCTTCCAAAGGACAAGAAGGCTAAGATTCTTGGTATCAACAACCGTGTATTCTTCGCTGTTGTAATGACAACTCTTTGCGTATGTGTTGAGTGTTTCCTCAACTATGCAAACGTTCTCACTTGGGAATGGTCATTCTGGCAGAGAAGCTGCCCATGGGTACTTTGGATTATTGGATACCTTCCATTCTTCTCAGCAGCTTACTACACATACGACCGTCCAACAGAGAAGCAAGCATTCAAGACAGTTGGTTGCCTTGCAGCACTCGACGTTGTTGGTATTATCGTAGGCATTTGCCTCAATTGGATTTAAGGAGGACTTGATATGAGCGTTATATTAAACATTGCTGATTACGCTGGCGCTTTGTGGATCCTCATCGGTGCAACTGTTATCGATCTTTCAATTGTTGGCGTAGCATTTAAGGATTTCCTTTCAAAGGGCGATAAAGCTCCAGAGGAAAAGAAAGACGAAGAATAGTCTAAAATGAAAAGGACCACGTCATATGATGAAGGTGTAAGATGAAAGTAGACACTTAAAAAAGTGTCTACTTTCTTTTTTTGT
>JAUNQL010000213.1 GCA_030536195.1 Clostridia bacterium
CATCTTGCGTCCCTGACTGTCGCGTACAAGTCCGTGAATAAGTACTGTATCAAACGGTGCCTTGTCAGTATAAGCGAGTCCGGAGAATATCATACGGCTTACCCAGAAGCCGATGATGTCGTATCCGGTAACAAGTGTATTTGTCGGATAGAAATACTCAAGGTCTTCTGTCTGCTCCGGCCAGCCGAGTGTACTGAAAGGCCAGAGTGCACTTGAAAACCAGGTATCAAGTGTGTCGGGATCCTGTGTGAGATGTGCCTTGCCGCACTTAGGGCATACTGTCGGCGCTTCTTTTGCTACGATAGTCTCACCGCAGTCTTCGCAGTACCATGCCGGTATCTGATGTCCCCACCAGAGCTGACGGCTGATGCACCAGTCGCGGGTTCCGTACATCCAGTTTAGATATGCCTTGGTAAAACGATCCGGTACGTACTTGATGGTGCCGTCTTCTACTGCCTTTATTGCGGGCTCTGCGAGTGGCTTCATCTTTACGAACCACTGTTTTGATATCATGGGCTCGATCACGGTCTTGCAGCGATAGCAGGTTCCTACATCATGAGTGAGCGGCTCGATCTTCTTAAGAAGTCCGAGTGCGTCAAGGTCTGCTACAACTGCCTTTCTGGCTTCTTCTGTTGTCATACCGGCGTATTTGCCGAGATCCGGTACTTCAGGTTCGCCTTCTGATGCGCGTCCGCTTGCGAAAAGTTCTTCTGCCTGTGCTGCATCTGCGGCGCCTGTCATGTGTCCGTCATAAGTAATAACGCGTACTGCCGGAAGGTTGTGTCTCTTTCCTACTTCAAAGTCATTAGGGTCATGTGCGGGAGTAATCTTTACTACGCCCGTTCCCTTTTCCATATCTGCGTGTTCATCGCATACGATGGGGATTTCTTTATTTACCAGCGGAAGTATTACGTGGCATCCGTGAAGATGTGCGTATCTCGGATCCGCTTCGTTTATTGCTACTGCTGTGTCGCCGAACATTGTCTCGGGACGTGTGGTTGCAAGTTCAATCAGTTCTCCTGTTTCTTTTACAGGGTAGAGGATGTGATAGAATGCTGCTTCTTTTGCTTCGTATTCTACTTCTGCATCTGATATTGATGTGTTGCAGTGAGGGCACCAGTTTACCATGCGATTACCGCGGTAGATAAGGCCCTTGTTGTACAGGCGTACAAATACTTCTTTTACTGCGTTTGAGCAGCCTTCATCCATAGTAAAGCGTTCTCTGTCCCAGTCGCAGCTGGATCCGAGGAGCTTAAGCTGTGATACTATGCGGCTGCCGTATTTTTCTCTCCATGCCCAGGCTCTTTCAAGGAAGCCGTCTCTTCCGAGGTCGTCCTTGGTTAAGCCTTCCTCACGCATTGCTTCTACGACTTTTGCTTCTGTTGCGATTGATGCGTGATCGGTGCCGGGAAGCCACAGTGCTTCGTATCCTTGCATACGCTTGAAGCGTGTAATGATATCCTGCATTGTGTTATCAAGTGCGTGTCCCATGTGGAGCTGGCCCGTGATGTTGGGCGGCGGCATTACGATTGTGAACGGTTTCTTGTCCGGATTTACCTTTGCTGAAAAATATTTGT
>JAUNQL010000214.1 GCA_030536195.1 Clostridia bacterium
CTGTACCATCATGCGATCCGCTGTGGACAAATCCATGCGGTCGCCAATATTTTTACCGTTGTTAACGATGTTGTAGTGCGTCAGCATTACGCCCTTAGGGAAGCCAGTAGTACCAGATGTGTACTGCATGTTGGCAACGTCGTTCTTGTCAACAGTTGCAGCAATGCGGTGTACCTCAGCAAGTGGCACTTCCTTGGCACGTGCCACAGCCTCTTCAAAGGTCAAGGCACCATCCATCTCAAAGCCAACTGTGATGATGTTGCGAAGGAATGGAAGACGCTTTGCATGGAGTGGCTTGCCCTTAGTTGTTTCCTTAAGTTCTGGGCAAAGTTCCTCAACTGTAGCCTTATATGAATTACCCTTGTTACCCTCAATCATAATGAGAGTATGTGTATCAGACTGACGAAGAAGGTACTCAAGCTCAGCAATCTTGTACGCTGTATTTACAGTTACCAAAACTGCGCCAATCTTGGTTGTTGCCCAAAAGGCAATGTACCACTCTGGTACATTGGTCGCCCAAACTGCGACCTGTGTGCCCTTCTTGACACCAAGTGACAAAAGTGATCTTGCAAACGTATCTACGTCATCTCTAAACTCTGAGTATGTACGAGTGTAGTCAAGAGTTGTGTACTTAAATGCAAGCTGGTCAGGGAACTCCTCTACCATTGCATCAAGAACCTGTGGGAAGGTCTTGTCAATCAAAGTCTCCTTCTTCCAGAGGAATTTACCTGTACGCGTCTTGTTGTAATAGAGGTGTGATGCCTGTCTAGCGCCAGCTATCAAACTGTGCATATAGTGGTAGTAATGGATAAGGATTACTTCCAAATCATCAACCTCTGGGAGGAACTTAGGGTTCCACTCAAGGCAGATTACACCATCATAGTTAACTGAGCGAAGAGCGTTAATCATCTCATCCATTGGGAGGTCGCCCTCACCTATCAATGCATACTCATTGTCACGTGTCTGGTCAACAACGTGAACGAGCTTTACGTATGCGCCCAAGTTCTTGATGGTTGTCTCTGCATCCTCACCGCCAACGAAATATGTGTCATGCATATTCCAGTCAGCTGCAAGGTTATCGCATGCGAAATGCTTTAAAACAGTTGCAAGTTTATCTGTATCAGCAAACAAATCCCTTGTAACGATAAGGATTGTGATACCAGCTGCCTCTGCAACAGGTATTGCCTTCTCAAGGAAGTCAATTACATCGTCCAAAGCGTTCTCGTCATTGTTTTCAGCATAGACTTTGATGTATGGGCAATGAATGCGCTTAGCAGCCTTCATAAGGCCTGCAAGTGTCATATAGAAGGACTCCTGGTCCTCTTTAATAGCAATATTAAAATTGCTGTTGATAGCTGCAATTTCTACGCCATTTGTAAAGAAGTGCTTACGAATCTTCTCAACATGGCTTGTTACAAATCCAATGTCATGGATTTCAATTGCATCAAATTTTGATTCATTGGCGAGAGCGACAAAATCCCTGAGTCTGTACCCTGGCCAATATTTAGTTGAAAAGCCGAGTTTCAAGGTTATGCCTCCTCGTATACTATCTTGTT
>JAUNQL010000061.1 GCA_030536195.1 Clostridia bacterium
GCTCTTCGATTTCCTCGACAGCCTCCTCTTCCAGCTCAAGGGTTGTTTCAGGAGCTGGTGGGTCGGTTGTTTCAGAAGTTGGTTCTTCCTCGATAGGTTCATCAGCTTCAATTTCCGATTCCTCTTGAGGCTCTTCAATTACTACCGGCTCTTCATCAACTATCTCAGTTGCTTCCTGTTCGGCCTGCTGGCGAGCAGCTTCTTCTTTAGCTTTTGCCTCAGCTTCCTGACGCTCGATTTCACGGGCAGCAGCTTCTGCTTTATCGCGAGCGAGGCGTTCCTCGTTGACTGTGATGATAGGCTCATAGTTTGATGCATCCTCTGGCGCTTCTACATCGAAGAGGGATGCAGCAAATGTCTCGGCGGAGAATGGCTGGAGGTCGTCAAGACCCTCGCCTACACCGATGAACTTAACAGGAAGTTTGAGGTCGTTAGTGATAGAGAGAACTACGCCGCCGCGAGCGGTACCATCAAGCTTGGTAAGTACAATGCCTGATACCTCTGTAACACCCATGAATTCCTTGGCTTGGCTTACAGCGTTTTGACCTGTTGTTGCATCAAGTACCAAGAAAATTTCACGGTCAGAGTATGGGAGTTCTCTATCGATTACTCTAAAGATCTTATTGAGTTCCTCCATCAAGTGCTTCTTATTGTGAAGACGACCAGCTGTATCGATGATAATTACGTCAGCGTTTCTGTTGATGCCGGCGTTGATTGTATCAAATACAACGGCTGCTGGGTCAGCACCCTCTTTGTGTTTAACAATTTCAACACCTGCGCGCTCAGCCCAAACTTCAAGCTGGTCAATTGCAGCTGCACGGAATGTATCAGCTGCACCGAGTATTACTTTCTTATCCTGCTCCTTGAAATAGTGAGCCATCTTGCCGATAGTGGTTGTCTTACCAACACCGTTTACACCAACAACAAGGATGATGGCAGGAGTTGTGACGAAGTCAATTTTCTGATCCTCGCCAAGCATGTCGGCAACTACTTCTTTGATTACAGTGCGGACCTCGGTTGGGTGCTTGATGCCCTTCTTACCTACACGATCCTTAACCTCATCAACGATAAATGCAGATGTAGATACACCTACGTCACCCATGATTAGAACTTCTGTGAGTTCATCATAGAGTTCGTCGCCTATTTCATCAAATGCATCAAGAACGTTATCTATATTGCTTGAGAATTTATCTCGAGTCTTGGTAAGGCCCTTGTTGATTTTTCTATTAAAAAGTCCCATAAAGGATTCTCCTTTTAGTTAAGGCCAAGTTTCTTAGCCATTTCTGCAGTTTTGAGTTCAAGGAGTTTTGAAACGCCTTCCTCTTGCATTGTTACACCATAGAGGATATCTGATTCCTCCATTGTGCCACGGCGGTGAGTGATGAGAATGAACTGCGTATTGCTTGTCATACGGCGAACGTATTGAGCGTAACGAGTTACATTGATATCATCAAGCGCTGCTTCGACCTCGTCGAAGATGCAGAATGGAGCTGGAGTTACCTTGAGTATCGCAAAGAGAAGAGCAATAGCTGAAAGGCCCTTCTCACCGCCGGACAAGAGGTCGATGTTTTGAACGTTCTTGCCAGGTGGCTGTACCTTGATCTCAATTGGTGACTCGAGTATGTCGAGCTCGTCCTCTAAGAGAAGCTCTGCCTTACCACCGTCGAAGAGTTCAACAAAGGTTTCACCGAAAGCCTTGTTGATTCTTGCAAACTGCTCTCTAAATTGAAGAGCCATATTGGATGTGAGTTCCTCAATGAGTTTGATGAGTTCTGCTTTTGAAACTTCTATGTCAGATACCTGAGTGCTCATAAATTCATAGCGCTCGGATACTTCCTTGTATTCCTCAATTGCACCAACGTTAACCGAACCGAGTGCCTTAATCTTGTTCTTGATTTCAGCAAGATCAGTCTTGGCCTGCTTTGGATCCTCAGCAGGGTCAGATATCTCGGCCGCCTCACGCCTTGTCAATTGATATTCCTCATAGAGCTTGTTCTCTGTCTCGTCGTATTCACGGAGCATATTTGCCTTCTGCTCTGTGAGACGTGCGAGGTCAGATGAAAGACGCTCGCGCTCACCAGTCTTGTCACGTTCAAGTTGACGAAGGCTACCTGAGTCAGCCTCTGCCTTTTGACGTTCCTCGGTGAGTTCCTCTATCTTCTGTTCAGATGCGATGTTGCCATCCTTAATCTCTTGAACTTGTACTTTGAGTTTTTCAATTTCCTCAAGTGCGGATTCGTTGAGATCCTCAAATACTTTGATCTCAGCCTTTAATGAATCCTCTTTACTTGTTGAACTCTCAGTTGCCTGCTTTAAGTTCTCGATTATATCGCGGTTTGCCTGGATGTCCTTGGAGAGAGCCATCTCTTCCATCTCGAGAGCCTTGGACTTCTCAGCAGCTTCCTCTCGCTTTTGACGGAGGTCCTCTTTGCTGCCTGTGAGTTCTGCAATCTTGTCCTCAATCTCATTTGACTTGGCAACAAGATCCTTCTCTTCCTTCTCGGTTGCTTTGACAATCTTGTCAAATTCATCTATACGAAGTTGAGCGTTTGCCTGTTCCTCATCAAGGTCACGAATTGCATCCATGACACCTTGGAGTTGTCCCTCAACAAGTTTGAGTGCGCTCTCTGCGCGAACCTTTTCCTCGTTTGCTGTGATGAGGTCTGCTTCAGATGCCTCGAGCTCAGCCTTGGCTTTTGCAAGTTCCTCGGTTGTTGTCTTGAATGAATCCTCAAGACCTGAAAGAACATCCTTCTGCTTCTTGAGCTCAGCCCTAAGCTGATCAATGTTACCGGAGCGGGCCAAGATGCCAGCATTCTGAACCTTGGAACCACCGGTCATTGAACCGCCGGCATTGATTACCTGACCATCAAGAGTAACTATCTTGAAACGGTTCTTATATTTCTTACCGATAGAGATTGCGCTATCAAGGTCCTCAACTACAACTGTTCTGCAGAGTTGTGACTTGATAATCTCATCGTACTTCTTATCTGCTGATACGAGGTTGCTTGCTATGTCGATATAGCCATAGCAATCGTCAAGGCCCTTCTCGTCAAGTGGCTTTGACTTGATTGTTGAAATTGGAAGGAATGTAGCACGACCTGCCTTGTGTTCCTTCAAGTACTTGATTGCAGCCTTGGCATCAGACTCGTTGTTTACAACAATGTGCTGGATAGATGCACCCAATGCTGTCTCAATAGCTGTTGAATACTTATCCTTAACACTGATTATCTGAGAAAGTGGGCCGTGGATGCCTGGGAGTTTGCCTCCCTTTGCTTCCTTAATTACGGTCTTAACGCTGCCGGAGTAACCCTCCATGTTTTTCTCGAGTTCCTCGAGCATGATAATCTTCTCTTCACGAGATTGAACTTCAAGGCGCTTGGCCTCAAGTTCCTCCTTCTGAGAATCGTACTTCTCCTGACGCTTGGTTGCGCGAAGCTTGTAACCGTCAATGGAGTTTGTGATGCTAGTGATTGTATCGAGGCAGTCATCTAGTTCCTTCTTGGCAGATTCCTGCTCCTTCTTGAAACTGTCAATTACCTTCTGGCGCTCAGCACGGTTCTCATCAACGTTCTCGTTACGAGTGATAATCTCCTCTTTACCGGAGAGTGCCTCTGCCTTGCGAACGCGGGCATCAGCAATCTTCTCAGAGAGCTCAGTGAGTTCCTTAGAAAGTTCTATTGTCTGATCAGAGTTCTCATCGTCTGCCTTAACAAGGCTCTCTGTATCAAGTGTCAAAGCAGCCATTGCTTCCTGCTTCTCCTTGACCTGAGCCTCAAGTTCAGCGATCTTTTCCTCTGTTTCCTTAATCTTGTTCTCGGTCTCAGCACGCTCGCCAGTTGCCTCTTCCATATCCTTCTGGATACGCTCGATTGACTGGTTGTTGTGCTCGATTGAGTTTTCGTTTACAGCAATCTTGGCATTGATTTCACCAAGCTGCTCCTCTGAGCTAGACATTGATGCACGGATGTTTTCAATCTCACAAGTAATCTCCTGTGAGCGCTCCAAGATGGCATCTGTCTTCTGCTCGATTGCTTCGAGTTCCTCAATGGCTGCCTTGTACTGTGCATCAGAAAGTTCAATCTTGTGTTCCTGATCACGAAGGCGTTCCTTAAGTGTATCGATGGTGTAGAGCCAAAGGCTAATCTCAAGTGTCTTCTTCTCATCAGCGAGAACAAGGAACTTCTCTGCCTTTTCACTCTGAACCTTGAGTGGACCTACACGGCTCTCAAGTTCTGAGAGGATATCGCGAAGGCGAATCAAGTTCTCCTCTGTCTGGTCAAGACGACGCATAGCGTCGGTCCTTCTGTATCTGAAGTGAGAGATGCCTGCAGCTTCCTCGAGCATGTCGCGGCGCTCCTTAGACTTTGCTGATACCATATCAGCAACCTTGCCCTGGCTGACGATTGAGTAACCATCACGACCAAGACCTGTATCCATGAAGAGTTCGTTTACATCCTTGAGACGTACTGTCTCGTCATTGATCCTGTATTCACTCTCACCTGAACGGAAGTAGCGTCTTGTGATTGCTACTTCATCGTTATCATTGTTGAGACTTCTATCCTTGTTGTCCAGACGCAAAGTAACCTCGGCGTAACCGAGAGCCTTACGAATGCTCGTTCCGCCGAAGATAACATCTTCCATCTTTGAACCACGAAGGTTTTTTGTTGATTGCTCGCCAAGAACCCAACGTACCGCATCAGAGATATTGCTCTTACCAGAACCGTTTGGTCCAACTACGGCTGTCATTCCCTTGTCAAAACTTAAAACAGTCTTGTCTGGGAAGGACTTGAATCCTTGCATTTCGAGTGCTTTTAATATCATTTGCTAATCTTCCTCTATCAAAATTTCATACTTCTGTAAACCAGAATTTGAAAATACATTACAGATGTAATTATTATCTTTTAATTGTACTATATTTTGTCTCTTCTGTCCCGTCATTTTTGAAATTTCTTTAGGATTTACAAAAATTTTATAAGTGTGGTTCTCACCACCCTCAAAATCGGACAATTTTAGGAGTGCTTTTTCAAAATAAATGCGACCCTCAACCAGTTCGCGAAAGGCTGGATGATATGCGCCAGCAATATATCCATCCTCAACATTGCCACCTGAGTGGAGTCCAAGACGGATAACTTTTATACCTGATTCTTCAAACATCGGAAGGAGTGTTGCACATGTTTCAACTGCCTCATCCAATGTCTCTGACTTGTACTTGCCAATGCTATAAAGCTCAGCAAGTTCAGTGCCCTCAAGTACAACTGTTGGATAAATTCTAACTGTTGCTGGCTGAAGTTTAATTAACTCCTCGGCCGTTTTAATGGCGCCTTCTTTTGAGTCGCCATAGAGACCGGTCATCATCTGAAGGCCGAGCTCAAAGCCATAGGTTTTAATGAGCTCGGATGCGCGGCGGACATCGTCCGCTGTATGACCGCGGCGGTTCATTGAAAGGACCGTGTCATCCATGCTCTGCGCGCCAAGTTCGATGGCCTCTACACCGTACTCACGGAGTATGGTGAGGACCTCATCATCAATGGCATCCGGGCGCGTAGATATGCGGATTCCAGTGATCTCCCCGCGGTCGACATGAGGCTTCGCCGCGCGGAGTAATTCCATCATATATGGTCGTTCAATAGCGGTAAAACTTCCGCCAAAAAAAGCAAGTTGGCCGTCACAGCAACCGGAGTTGAGCGCAGTTTCTACTGCCGCGTCAACATCACCTGCTGTGGCGGTCTCTTGCTTACCAGATATTATGTGTTGATTACAAAAGCTGCACATGTTTGGGCAACCGACATGGGCCACAAAAAGTGCAATGTTCTTGTGACTCATAGACCCATTAACTCCAGTGCTTCGCGAGCAGCTTCTTGTTCTGCTTGTTTCTTGGTTCTGCCCTCTCCACGACCAATGATATTGGAGTTGAGGTGTACCTCAACTTCAAACTTCTTGTCGTGGTCAGGACCTGACTCACCAACTAAAACATAGGTGAGCTTCTCCTCAGGATTCTTCTGGATTACCTCCTGCAAAACTGTCTTGTAATCCTTAAAAGCAACCTGATGCTTTTCGATAGCTGGAATGATGAAGCGGAGGATGAAATCCCTCGCTGGTTCAATTCCACCGTCGAGATAGATTGCGGCAATTACAGCCTCAAAAGCGTCGGCAAGAATAGATGAGCGCTGTCTGCCGCCTGTCTTCTCCTCGCCCTTGCCAAGAAGCATGTATGTGCCGAGGTCTATGTCCTTAGCATAGTCAAAGCACGCATCCTCGCAAACAGTTGCTGCACGAAGTTTTGTAAGTTGTCCCTCTGGGAGATCCCTCATATGAGTGAAGAAATAATCAGCTGTTACAAAACCTAAAACAGAGTCGCCAAGGAACTCGAGACGTTCGTTGTACTTGTGACCATTGCCCTTCTCATTTGCATAAGAGGAGTGAGTCACA
>JAUNQL010000215.1 GCA_030536195.1 Clostridia bacterium
ACCACCGTGCGTACCGTTCGGTACACGGCGGTTCAATCAACTTAACAAGTAACACGTCTTTCAGCGTAGTAATCTAACATTGAGACTAATCCGTAGCGGGTTAGTCTTTCTTTAGTAACAGCCATGTTCATAGCTCCTCTTTGGCATACATAGGCAATTCTTGCACCACAGTATGCCGTTGACCATGCGTATTTCCTGCTGATACCAAGTTTAATCAAGTTCTTAGCTCTGTTCTGTGGAGTTTTCCAATGTTTCCAGATGCACATCCTAAGACGATATCTGATGTTGGAGTCGAGCCGTTCACAGAGGCCTTTCATCATTCCGATTTTGAAGTAGTTTACCCATCCACGGATAAGCTCGTTCAACTTCTGAATCTTGTAGGCATTGCTCATTCCCCAGCTTCTGCGAGTCAGTTCTTTCATTCTCACTTTGAACTTTGTAACAGATTTGGTGTGTGGTTTTGCTCTGTATTCTTTGGCAAATGAGTCAAAGTAAAATCCAAACCCAAGATACTTAACGCCCTCTGGCCTATCTATTTTGCTCTTGGTGACGTTTACCTTCAATCCAAGCTTTTCCTCAATGAATCGGGTCACGCTCTTCATGACACGCTCTGCCGCCTGCTTGCTTCCGACCATGATGATACAGTCATCCGCGTACCGAACAAAATCGAGTCCTCTTGCTTCCAGCTCCTTATCCAGTTCATTCAGCATGATGTTCGCCAAAAGCGGTGATATATTTCCGCCCTGCGGGGTTCCGATGATGGAATCCTCATACTCATCCCCTATCATGACTCCGCTGACCAGGAACTTTCTGACGATGGATATGACATCTCCGTCTTTAATCGTTCGGCCAAAGATGGTCATCAGCTTGTCATGGTCTACTGTGTCGAAGAACTTTGCAAGGTCTATATCCACTATCCAACTATGCCCGTCATTCATCATCTCCAACGCCTTGATGACTGCCTGCTGGGCGCATCTGTTGGGGCGGAAGCCGTAACTGTGGTCGTGGAACTGTTCCTCAAAAATCGGGGTCAGCACCTGCGCGACCGCCTGTTGTACGAATCTGTCAGTGACAGTCGGTACTCCGAGGTTACGTACTCCTCCGTCGGGTTTGGGTATCTCCACCCGCCTCACTGGTTGCGGTTTGTATTTCCTCGTCCGCAACTGTTCCTTGATTCTTTCGCCGTTTTCCGAAAGGTAGTCTTTCAGCTCGGTGTATTCCATTCCGTCCACGCCTGCTGCTCCTTTGTTTCTGACGACTTGCAGATATGCGGCATTGAGGTTATCTCTGCTCAGTACCTGCTCCATGAGACTACTTGTACCCAAAGGGTATGCTATGTCCATGCGTTGTTTCCCTTTCTGCCCCTTTTGCCTTCGCCGTCTTTGATATCATCGACAGATGTTGCTCCGGCTACGAAGTGGAACGTACTTCAACTGATTGATTGTTCGCCCCTTCGCTCCATCCCCATTACAGGGACTTCTTCGCTACTATGGGCTCTGCTGACTTCTCACAGTTCGTTGTTACTACGGCTAATG
>JAUNQL010000216.1 GCA_030536195.1 Clostridia bacterium
TGGCATCCGCCATAATAACGATTTTATCATAACGAAGTTTTGTAATATCAAAATGTTCGCCGATTCCCGTTCCGAGTGCCACAACGACGGGTGTTAATTTATCGTTACCGTAAACCTTGTCTTCTCTTGCCTTTTCAACATTAAGCATTTTACCCCAAAGAGGAAGTATTGCCTGATAGGTTGAGTTTCTTCCCTCAACCGCACTGCCTCCGGCACTGTCTCCCTCTACTATAAAGATTTCTGTCTTTGTAGCATCGTTTGAGATACAGTCCTTTAACTTTTCGGGCATTCTTGCTTTTCCGCTTATTCCCGATTTGTTTCTTGAAGCATCTCTTGCCTTTTGGGCGGCTTCTCTTGCATTTGAAGCGGCTATTGCTTTTTCAATTACTATCTTTGATTCGCTCGGATTTTCTTCAAAGAATCTGTAAAGCTGGTCATTTACTATATCACGGACAAGCTGACCTACCGAGGTATTACCGAGTTTTGCTTTTGTTTGAGATTCAAACTGAGCATCGGGAAGCTTAACGGAAACTACGGCAATAAGTCCCTCTAAAACATCGTCGCCCTTAAGATTATCGGCAGAATCCTTGATTTTATTAAAATCATGAGCATATTTATTAAGAACTCTTGTAACCGTTTGTCTGAATGCCTGCTCATGAGTTCCGCCGTCTATTGTATGAAGCGTATTTGCAAACGACATTATTTTATTATCATAAGCGGTTGACCAAATAAGAGCAATTTCTGCGGTTTCGTCATTTTTTGAGCCAGAAAGATAAATAACCTTTTCGTTTAACTGCTCTTTTTTTATCTTTCCTAAAAGATATTCAACATAGGATTTAATACCGCCCTCAAAGCAAAGGTCATCTTCCTTTTCAAAGGTATCGGAATCGCTTCTGCAATCTTTAAGAACAATTCTGACCCCTGCGTTTAAAAATGCCTGTTCACGAAGACGCAATAAAAGGGTATCATAATCAAATGTGGTAGTATCTGTAAAAATTGTCGGGTCGGGCTTAAAGGTAACGGTTGTTCCCGTTTCCTTTGTATCACCGATTATTTTAAGGTCTTCAACAATATTACCCGTTTCATATCTTTGTTTATAGATATGTTCGCCGTCCTTAACTATAACCTCAAGCCAGGAGGAAAGAGCATTAACAACCGAAGCACCAACACCGTGTAAACCGCCGGAAACCTTATATCCGTTTCCGCCGAATTTACCGCCGGCATGGAGAATTGTAAATACAACACTTACGGTAGGAATACCCTTTTGCGGATGAATACCTACGGGGATACCTCTTCCGTTATCGGTTACCCTTATAATACCGTCGTCAATAATTTCAACCAAAATTTTATCGCAAAATCCTGCCAACGCCTCGTCTATTGAGTTATCAACAATTTCATAAACCAAATGGTGAAGTCCGCGCTCACCGGTTGAGCCGATATACATACCCGGTCTTTTTCTGACGGCTTCCAAACCTTCAAGAACCTGTATAGAGCTTTCGTCATAAGCGCCTTCAACTTGATTTCTTTGT
>JAUNQL010000062.1:0-4206 GCA_030536195.1 Clostridia bacterium
ATAGACACCAATGATGTGGTCCGCATGGCCATGAGTTATAAGGATGTACTGAAGCTTGGTCATGCCAGATGACTTGATTGCCTCTGTCAGTTCGGTTGTATATAAAGCTGGATCAATTACAGCGCCAAGGCCAGATAGTTCATCTACAACTATGTAGCAGTTGGTCTGTAATGAGCCAAGTACAATTTTAGATATCTTCATTTAAACACCAGTTCTTTCGATTGAAAGTACTCCATTAATCTTTCTTAAGTATTTAACAACGTTGTTTAGGTGCTCAACGCCGTTAACAGCGATAGTCATATTGAGAATCTTGGAGCCATCCTTGGTCTCACGTGTTGTGATTGAACGGATATCAACGTGCATGTTAGCAAGAGTTGTTGATATATCAGCCATGAGGCCGATACGGCTGATGCAGTAAAGGTCAAGAGTCGCATTGAACTCCTCTTTGACATTCTCATCCCAATATACGTTTATCCAGCGCTCTGGCTCGAGTGAATCCGCAATGCGGATAGGCACGTTAGAGCAGTCGCGCTTGTGCACGGACACACCGTGACCGCGCGTTACAAAACCGATAATCTCATCGCCTGGGAGCGGGTTACAGCACTTTGAAAGCTTGACAAGACAGTTGTCAATACCCTCAACGATGATACCCTCTGAGCTTGTGCGATGAATTGGTTTTGTAACCTTGAGCTCATCACGTGGTGTCTCAGATGCTTTGAGAATCTTCTGATATTCCTCTTTGATGAATGGATTGAGCTTCTCAAGGTTGATACTGCCGTATCCAATTGCAGCAAAGAAGTCATCAGAGTTATCTATCGCCTTGCGCTTTGCAAGGCTCATAACGAGAAGGTCGTACTCCTCGTCAAATAGTCTGATATTGTTCTTACGCAGTTCACGTTCAAATTGGTTCTTGCCTTCCTCGATGTTCTCTGGACGCTTCTCCTTCTTGAACCAACCACGTATCTTAGTACGCGCACCAGCTGTAGTTACAATGTTGAGCCAGTCACGTGACGGACCCTTATTAGGGTCTGGTGAGCGCAGTATCTCAACAATCTGACCTGTCTGTACCTTGTAATCAATTGGTACTATTCGTCCATCGACCTTGGCACCGGTCATCTTGTGACCTACCTGTGTATGAATTGCGTAGGCAAAGTCAATTACTGTTGAACCATTAGGAATGTTGATAACATCACCCTTAGGGGTAAATACGAAAACGTCATCTGGTACGAAATCAGTTTTGATTGTGCGTACTAGGTCCTCAACGTCATCGGAATCCTTCTGGTTTTCAAGGAGCTGACGGATCCAAACGAGACGCTCTTCAAAGTTGTCGTTCTTGCCCTCTACTCCAAGCTTGTACTTCCAGTGCGCTGCGATACCGTATTCAGCTGTCTGGTGCATCTCAAAGGTTCTAATCTGAACCTCAAATGGGATACCCTCAGAACTGATTACAGTCGTGTGCAGTGACTGGTACATGTTTGACTTAGGTGTACTGATATAGTCCTTGAATCGTCCTGGCAATGAGTGATACATGTCGTGGATGATTCCAAGGCAGTTATAACATTCAACAACACTGTTGACGATGATACGAATAGCATATACATCGTAGATTTCATCAAACTCGCGGTTTTGAATGTACATCTTTTGATAGATACCGTGTACGCTCTTGCGACGTCCGTCAATACGAGCGTTAGGAACAGATTCCTTAACACGGTTACCAATAAGCTCAATTGTGTCAGGGATAAAGTTTGGATGTATCCTGTCATTGCGGTTTACAAGGTCCTCTATCTCCCTGTATCCAACTGGATCAAGGTAGCGAATAGCGAGGTCCTCGAGTTCCTCCTTAACAGTACGGATACCAAGGCGATGCGCGATAGGTGCGTAAATCTCGAGTGTCTCTTGAGCCTTGTCGCGGCGCTTCTGGTCACGCATATACTCAAGAGTTCTCATATTGTGAAGCCTATCGGCAAGCTTGATAATAACGACTCTGATATCCTCAGACATGGCAATAAACATCTTACGGATGTTTTCTGCCTGTCTCTCCTCCTTGGTTTCAAGAGGTACCTTACCGAGTTTTGTAACGCCATCGACGAGGTTTGCTACATCGTGGCCGAAGAGCTCGCTTATGTTATCGAGACCAGTTTCAGTGTCCTCGACTGTGTCGTGAAGAAGTGCTGCAATTAGGGACTCGTAGTCCATACCAAGTTCAAAAAGTATCTTGGCAACAGCAACTGGATGCATAATGTATGGCTCACCGGAGTAACGACATTGGCCGCTATGAGCCTTTTTAGCGAACTTGTAAGCCTTGTCTATAAGGTCAGTCTCCTCCTCGGAGTACTGTGTTAAAAGCAATTCAGACAGTTCACTGTATCTGTCATCATATTCAGCCAAGTCATTTCACCTCACTTAAGTACTGCATTACAGGTGCATCATTTAAATCAAATTTATTGTCAGTTTCTGGAACATATAAGTCGCCGTTAGCATCGTATGTTACGATACCAAGTTCAACAAGTGCAAGGAGCGCAACACGTGCCTTGCAGAGGTTGTCGCCGTTTTCACATACCTTGTTAGCCATGTACTCAAAAGAGTTCATAGAAAGGCCTTGGTTCTTCTTGAGGTATGTGTAGAGGCGTGCAAAAAGTGGACGCTCAGGAGTTGCAAACTTTGCCTCCTCAGTCGTGAGCGCAGAGCGAAGCTCTATCTTGTCATAGAGCTTGACACACTTGACCATAGTGTCGTCATCGACACCAGCTGGTCTGGTGTTCTTAATAACAATTGAGAGCCTATCCTGGCCATTCCAAACACTCTTATCAAGGGTAACAATTGCATCAAACTTATCCCCGTTCTTGTGTGGGAATACGCCGTGAGGCACGTTGAAGTTCATAAGAGTAATCTGGTTGTTCTTGCCATCCTTATGCGCATAAATCCTAAGGTGCTGTTTCTTGTCACCAAGTTCTGTTATGCCATCAACAACAAGGTCATATATGCCAAAGAGTGGCGCTGGGTTATCAGCACCAAATGGCTCTAATAGTTTGATTGAGTTTACGAGATCAAGAGAAATTGTCTCAGTGTTGAGTTTGCAATCGACACTAAGTGAAGGATAAAACAGTGGTTGCTGATAAGCATACTCTGTCATTGCTTTCATAAACTTTGGTATATCCTCAGTCTTTAAAGTAAGGCCAGCAGCCTGTGCGTGGCCACCGTACATCACAAGATGCTCTGAACAAGCCGTGAGCGCATCAAACATAGAGAAGCCCTCAATACTGCGAGCTGAGCCGCGTGAGAAGCCATCCTCTCTATTTGAAAGAACAATTACCGGACGCTGGAACTGATCAAGGAGTTTTGATGCAACAATGCCTAAAACGCCCTCGTGCCAACCGTCACCGTTCATAACGATGACAGGCATGTGTGCCCTATCTGCATCTTCATAGATAAGTTTGTTGCAGTCAGCAAGAATCTTGTTCTCTTCCTCATGACGCTTTGCATTGGCATCATTGAGTTCGGTTGCAATCTCTAAAGCAAAGTCTGGATCCTCTGAGAGTAAGAGGTCGAGTGCTTTCTCCGCTGTGTCCATACGGCCCGCAGCGTTGATTCTTGGTGCAAGACCAAATGAGATATTTGAAGCAACAAGCTGCTTGTCTGAAAGTCCAGCAACATTTACCAGTGCCTCAACACCAGGTCGCATGAACGCATTCATAGAGCGAAGTCCCTGTTTAACGAATGTCCTATTCTCACCCTTAAGCGGAACGATGTCAGCAACCGTACCAATTGCTACAAGGTCGATAAAGTCCTCACATACGGCTCTGTCATCGCCCTCGATTGCGCAGCAGAGTTTGTAGGCAACACCGACGCCGGCGTAGTCCTTGAAAGGACATTCGCTGTCAGCTCGGTGTGGATCAACTACTGCGATGCAATCAGGCAACTCATCGCCTGGAAGGTGATGGTCTGTTACAACCAATTCAATGCCAAGGGACTTGATATACTTGGCCTCATCTATAGCAGAGATACCGTTATCAACTGTAACGATGAGTTTGGTACCCATCTCTTTAATCCTGTCAACTACAGCACTTGAAAGGCCGTAGCCATCGCCTGTACGTGATGGCAAGAGATATGTGACATTGGCGCCCTGCATCTCAAGGTATGAGTAAAGGAGTGCAGTTGCTGTAACGCCATCGGCGTCATAGTCACCATAGACACAGATCATCTCGT
>JAUNQL010000062.1:4216-5791 GCA_030536195.1 Clostridia bacterium
CATCGTTGATTCTATCAACTGCCTTTTGCATGTCTGGCAAAAGGAATGGATCCACAGACTCCACTGTCCTGCCAAGGAAACTATCAATCTCTGCACGAGTTGTAAGTCCTCTCTTAGACAAAAGAAGCGCAGCAAAAGGATCGACTGAATACTCTTCAGCGATCTTGGATGCGAGGTCCTTATCAAGTTGTCCTAGGTTCCATTTCTTTCTATCCATTACTATCCTCTTTAACTAACTTACTTATTATTACATCTAAATTAAAAAATAACAACTAATTATATCAAACAATAAAGTACAATTCAATAAAAAATGTCCGAGAAACTATAAATCTCGGACATTTATACCTATTCAGTTTTCTCTACTAGTACTCCCTGTTTGTAAGCTTCCAAAAGCTTGGTCAGCTGGGCTATCTGGCCCTTAAGTATCCTGCCCTTTTCAGTCTCGGCAACCTTGGTTCGATTATCTAGTCTTTCAAATACAGATGACGTAGATAGGATATCTACGTTGTTTTCTATTGCATCCTCACGGGTTGTAAACGGTTGATGTGAAGATAGTCTCATTGTGTAAGAGTTATAAATCAATGTGTATCCAGCAATACCAGTTGTCTTCTGATAAGCACGGCAGAAACCACCATCGATATCAATGAGTTTGCCCTCACCTTTTACTGGATTTTCACCATCAACTGCCTTAACAGGTGTGTGACCATTGATGATGTGGGAATGCTCACCGCCAAGGCCAAAATCCTTGAGGATGTACTCACATCCAGCAGCAGTTTTAATTACCTGATAATATGGATCCTTTTTCTCGGTATAGAGCTCTGGAGCATCAATCAGTCGACGCTCAAATGTTGTTATCTTTTCACGTGCAAAAAGTGGTGAGAATTTGCCACACCAGAGCCACCACATAAAGTCCTTACCTGTCTGTTTCTCCTCTGTGCCCTCAGCACAGTAGAAGCCGTTTCTTGCCTGAGCTATACAGTAGTCAAACAGTGCCTTGCCATAATACTCATGACCCTCGTAGGTAAAGGATTTAAAGGTACCATCCTCATTCATTGGAACAGCTCCATGGAAGAGCAAATTGCCATTGTAGCAACGGTACATACTACCACTGGTAAAGAGGAATTTTACGTGATTTTGAAGCTTGTCAGATGAGAGGAAATTAGCCTTGATTGCAGCCATAACTTCTGTCTCTTCATCTGAGAGTTCAAATGGATTTTTAGGGTCGATTGTTGGGAAATCTTTATCGAGTAATTCATACTCTTTGCCATCAATTTTTATTGTACCCTTTTCGTAATCAATCTTGTTAAGGAGGAGCCTGTCCTCCATCTCAAAACCAGGGTGGCGCATGATAGCCTGACCCTCTAGTTTGAGCATGATGATTGTAATAGCCTTAGCCATGCGACCAGTCTGTTCAACGTCCTTGTCAGTTACCTGCTTACCGGTCTCATCGTACTCATCAATAGCAGCGATGTAACGTAAATAATCTGAATCACGATAACGCTCGTTTGCAAAGACAGCAAGTGGTCTGAGGCTAATTCCATAGACGTTTTCAATAACGTGGAGGTTATTGTAACG
>JAUNQL010000062.1:5801-6308 GCA_030536195.1 Clostridia bacterium
CTGATGCAAACGCGCGAACCAGACGCCGCGCCCATCCATACGATATCGTGGTTACCCCACTGAACGTCCACGTTGTGGTGGTTCATAATATCGTCCATAACGATGTCGGCGCGCGGGCCCCTATCAAAGATATCACCGACAATATGGAGGTGATCAACGATAAGGCGCTGGATGACATGGCAGAGTGCTGCGATGAAATCAGGAGCCTTATCCATAGCGATGATTGAGCCCAAGATATTGTCGTAATATTCCTTTTTATTATGAATGTTAAAGTCAGTGTTTAAAAGCTCGTCAATAACGTATGTATAGCCTTTTGGCAATGCTTTACGCACCTTAGAACGAGTGTATTTTGTAGATACAAGACGACAGAGTTCAATGAGATATGTGAGGTTTTCGCGGTACCAAGCATCCTTCTCTTCAATTGACATATCCGCTGTCAAAGCAGCTGTCTTTTCCTCTGGATAATATACAAGGGTTGCAAGTTCCGCACGTTGTTCCTCAGTTAAA
>JAUNQL010000063.1 GCA_030536195.1 Clostridia bacterium
AAGATACTTAACCATTTCTAAATCCCCCAATTTATATTATTTTGTATATTGGACGCAATCATTCTAGCACCGGTAGGGTACAGTTTCAACCACTTTTGAAATTTTTAATTGACAATCTTGTAACGAAATTTAACAATGTGACAGAGATATGCACAAAAGCGAGAAAAGTTTTTGTGCATTATGTTAAAATTTTCCAATAAATCTTATAAAACATAATATTTTTGCAGCGATTTGGCAGCCAAGTTTTTCAGAGCTTGGCTGCCATTTTGCAAGTTTACGATACCAAAACTTGCAAAAATTTGGAACAGATTCTGAATTTTAGAACAAGCAAAATCAGGATCAGAAAAAAGACGCAAAAAAATTAAAAATTTGTTAAAAAAATCCTTGCATTTAGGGGCGCTTTATAATATACTAGTGTCATGAAGTGGAGCAAAATTCCACTAAAATGGTGCAAAGTGGGGAACGAAAGGGGACAAAATAATGGATTTTCTTGGCGTATACAACCATAGCCTTGACGCCAAAAATCGAATATTCATTCCTTCTAAGTACAGAGAGTACTTGGGAGGTACTTTTGTTGTCTGCAAAGCTCCTGACGAATGTCTTTACGTTTACTCCCAGGAGGAATGGGAGAAGGTAGCAGCTCAGGTTAAGGCATTGCCTGGTACTGCTGAGTACAGACGTTACAAGAGAAACTTCTTCGGCAACGCCGACATCGTGGAACTCGACAAACAGGGACGTTTCACAATCAAGGCTGAGCTTTTACAATATGCAAACCTCTCTAAGGAAGTTGTGATTGCTGGTTCCGGCAACAAGTTTGAAGTTTGGAACGCAGAGGACTTCGAGAGAGACACTAACAAGACACGTGATGCGGACGACCTTGACATTGAGGTTATTTTCTAATGAACAGTACGTTTTCTCATATTCCTGTTTTGTTTGATGAAACAATTGATTCGCTTTGCATCAAGCCGGATGGCGTCTACGTGGACGCAACGGCCGGCGGTGGCGGACACTCAAACGGAATACTGGAGAAACTAGGCGAGAACGGTAGGCTCATATGCATTGACCGTGACCCTGACGCGATAGCGACGCTCAGCGAGAGATTTAAAGGCGACAGTCGCGTCACAATAGTTCACGACAACTACTGCAACATAAAGAGCGTTCTCGCATCCTTGTCAATCGACAAAGTTAACGGAATACTCGCTGATTTGGGCGTCAGCTCACATCAGCTCGAAACAGCGGAGCGCGGCTTTTCATTTCACAATGACGCACCGCTGGACATGAGGATGAGCCAGAGTGGCCCGACAGCAGCTGATCTTTGCAATACACTGTCAGAGGCTGAGCTCACCAGAATAATACGCAACTACGGCGAAGAGCGATATGCTCAGAGCATTGCAAGGAATATTGTAAAGGAGAGAACCTTTACACCAATCACCACAACGCTTCAATTGGCTGAGATTGTTTCAAGCTCAATGCCGGCAAAAGCTCGTAGGAACGGCCATCCGGCCAGGAGGACGTTTCAGGCACTTCGCATAGAAGTGAACGGTGAACTTGAGAAACTTGGTGGTTCCGTTGAGGATATGTTCGACTGCTTATATATAGATGGTATATTATCCATCATTACCTTCCATTCGCTTGAGGATAGGACAGTAAAGCAGGAATTCGCCAAATTCACGGAGGGCTGCACTTGCCCACCAGAGTTTCCAGTTTGTGTCTGTGGCAAGACGCCACGAGGCAAACTTCAATTTAAATTTAAAGAAGCTTCGGCAGAGGAACTAGAAAACAATGCTAGATCACGTTCTGCAAAGCTTCGTTCAATTATTAAGATTCAAGACTAAGTAAAAGGAGGGCGGAATCATTGGCTTATGCAAACAGAACAGAAGCAGTAGACATGCGTAAATCTAATCAGTATGGTTCTGCTGCTCCAAAGAGAAACCCACAGAGTGCTCCAAAGCATGCTGCTCCTCGTCCAAAGGTTGTTAAGAAGACCAAGGCAGAACTTAGAGCAGAGGAACGTCGCAGCGCTGCAAAAGCAATAAAGGCACTTGTCTTCTGCGGACTTCTCTTCACAGTTGTTGCTTTCCAGATATTCAGCCAGGTTAAGGTTGATGAGCTCGATAGACAGATTGATTCAGTAAATGCTGAAATCGAAGTTGTTGAGAGTGAAAACACAAGACTCAATATGGAGATTGATGCAACTATCTCACTTGATAAAGTAGACAGTTATGCTCAGAACGTGCTGGGGATGGTTAAGGTAGAAAACTATCAGGTTTCCTACATAGATCTCTCCGGTGGAGACGCTGTCACCCAAAGTGGTGGCAAGGTTCATCAGAGCCTCTGGGAAACGATAAAAATGTATTTCTAAATACCGTGAAAAATGAGAGTTAAGGATAAGTTTCCTTAACTCTCATAGTCGTATATTAAGGGTGACGAAAAGGGGTTGTAGACGTGCCAAAGGCAAAACGAAATCAACTTAGGAACAGAGCCATAATAGCTTTACTCTTCACTTGCATCTTGGGTTTTGGTGCAGGTGCTTATGGCCTTGTCAACGTTGGATTGGTCAATGGCGAGAAGTACAAACTCAAGGCTGAATCACAACAACTTTCCGATACAACAGTCTCCGCTTTGCGAGGCACAATATACGATGCCAACATGAATATAATCGCTCAGTCAGCTGATGCTTGGAAGATTTGGATTAACCCTTCCAAGATTTCTGATGATGAGACGAGACAGGATATAGCGCAGGAACTTTCAACAGTACTTGAACTCGATTATGACACTGTACTTGAGAAATGTTCCAAAAGCGACTATGCGTATGTCCTCATAAAATCCCAGGTTGACTATGATGCCAAAACTCAAATTATTGAGTTTAGACAAAACCACAAGGGATACAACCAGATTATCGGCACAGAGGATGACGTTAAGAGATATTACCCATACGGCACATTCGCATCCTCAGTTTTGGGATTCACCGGTTCCGATGATGTTGGTCTTTCAGGACTTGAATACTATTACGATGAGACTTTGACTGGCACAAAGGGACGTCTTGTTACAGCCAAGAATGCAAAACAGATCAAGATGTCATCTGATTACACTGCATATTATGAGGCTGAGACAGGTCTTAATCTCCAACTTACGATAGACCAGGTAATCCAGTATTACTTGGATACAGCACTTGAAGAGGCAGTAACTCTCAACAATGCGAACTACGGTTACGGAATCATAATGGATGTTGAAACCGGAGCAATTCTTGCCATGAGCACAAAGCCGGACTTTGATGCCAATGACCCTTACGCAATCGCTGACGAGCAGAAGGCTGCAGAGATTGCAGAGATGGAGAATGAGGAGGAGAAAAGCGCTGCAACACTTGAGGCGCGATATTCTCAGTGGCGTAACAGATCAATCTGTGACTCATACGAGCCAGGTTCAGTATTCAAGTGTATTACTGCTGCGGCTGGACTTGAAGAAGGCGTTGTAACAACTGATGAGATGTTCAACTGCACAGGTAGTTATGAGGTACTCGACAGAACATTCCACTGCTCACACAGAGCAGGTCACGGAGTCGAGGACTTCACAACAGCTATGATGAACTCCTGCAACCCAATTTTCATTGAGGTTGCACAGCGACTCGGCGCTGATACTTTCTACAAATATTTTGAGGCATTTGGTTTTGCCGAAAAGACAGGCATTGACCTTCCAGCGGAATCAGAACCAGTTGCCGATGTCACATATCACTCAAGAAGCAAACTCAATGCGGTTGCTATGGCATCAAGTTCATTTGGTCAGACATTCCAGGCAAGCCCAATTCAGACAATTACAGCAATTAATGCCCTCGCTAATGACGGCAAGCTCATGCAGCCATACGTAGTTGCAGCAATGCTTGACTCAGAGGGAAATAAAGTCTATGAGACAAAAGCGACAGTTAAGCGTCAAGTTGTTTCAAAGGAAACTGCTGATACACTGAAGATGATGATGGAGAAGGTTGTAAGTGGTGGTACAGCAAAGAATGCTTACGTTCCTGGTTATCGCGTAGCAGGTAAGACAGGTACTTCTCAGAAACTTACAGTAGGCGAAAACGTTTACATCGCCAGTTTCTGTGGATTTGCTCCTGCTGATGATCCAAGGATTTCAGTACTTATCGTGGTCGATGAGCCTAAGAACGGATCAATCACTGGTGGTTCTGTTGCAGGTCCTGTAGCAGCAGAGGTAATCACCAATGTTATGAAATACTTAAATGTTGAGCCACAGTACACTGACGACGAGCTTGCAAAGCTCGATGTCACAACATCAAAGGTTGTTGGAGATACTGTTGCTGAGGCAAGGAAGAAACTTGAAAGCACAGGCTTTGAGGTTAAGGTTATCGGCAACGGCGACACTGTTGCAAAGCAGGTTCCATCTGCTGGACAGAAGTTGCCAAAGAACGGACTTGTTGTACTTTACACAGATAAGGACGCCGAGCCACAGATGGTAACTGTACCTGACCTTACAGGTCTTAGCGTTGCCGAGGCAAACAACACAGCAATTGCATGTGGACTTAATATCAAACGTGTAGGTTATACATCTGCTTCAAATGTTGCGGCATATAAGCAGAATGTTGAGTCGGGTTCCGAGGCACAAATGGGAACCGTAATAACTGTTTCATTTAGAACAGAGATAACAGAGGAAGACTAATGAAGACATTAACTACTGAAGAAATCGCTCGTGCATGTGGTGGCACGACAACTGCAAATGCAGAGATTACATCAGTTGTCATAGACAACAGAGAGGTTACACCAGGCGCATTGTTTGTCGCAATTCGCGGTGAGCGTCTTGACGGACATCAATTTGTACAGTCGGCTATTGCAGCAGGTGCTGCAGCTGTTATGGTACATGAGGATAATATCGTGGCAGATGTTCCTGTGATTAAGGTTGAGGATACCGAAAAGGCTCTCCTTGATTTGGCACGTTACTACAGACAGGGCTATGACATGCCTGTAGTTGCACTCACAGGCAGTGTTGGTAAGACCACAACCAAAGAGATGATTTGGTGTGTTTTAAATGCCAAGTACAACGCTCATAAGACACAGGGTAATCTCAATAACTCAATAGGTGTTCCAAAGGTTCTCCTTAGAATGGAGGAGGATACCACAGCAGCAGTTATCGAGATGGGCATGAACCACAAAGGTGAGCTCTCTGTACTTACAAGAACTGCTCTTCCAAACATGGCTGTTATCACAAATATAGGCGTTTCACACATTGAAAATCTTGGAAGTCGTGAAGGAATACTCGCTGCAAAGCTTGAGATTCTCGAAGGACTCCGCGAGGGCTCAGCACTTATCGTAAACAACGATAACGACATGCTCTCAAAGCTTCAAGAATCTGACTTTGATAATAAATTTAGAATTCGTACCTTTGGCATCCACAGTGATGCTGATGTAATGGCGACAGATATCGTTTACTCGGATGCTTCGACAAGCTTTGCTGCAATTATAAAGCCGTCGAAGCTCGATGGACTGGATGGCGCCGACGGTTGCGAGAGTAGCGTTTGCTCTTTTGTTGTTGTCCTCCCTACTACAGGAGAGCACAACGTATATGACGCTCTCGCAGCAATAAGTGTCGGCGCCGAGCTAGGCATTGAGCCACAGAAGATTGCTGATGCACTAGCAGGTTATGTACCAGCGGGTATGCGTGAAAAGATAGAAGTTATTGGTGGAATAACACTCGTAGAGGATTGCTACAATGCAAGTCCTGATTCTATGAGAGCACTTTCAAACACCCTTAGAATCAAGGGCGAGGGTGGCCACAGAAAGATAGCTGTTGTCGCTGATATGCTTGAACTTGGTGCATACAGCGAAGAGGGCCACAGAAAGTGTGGCAAGTACCTTGCAGATGCGGGAGTTGATCTCCTCTTAACATACGGTAAACTTGCAAAGTTTATTGCCGATGAAGCAAAGCAAAATGGTGTTCTCCGTGTCTTTGAATTTGATTCAAAGGAAGAACTTGCAAAGCATCTGATTCCTCTCCTCAAAGAGGGCGACGTGGTTGCTTTTAAGGGCAGCCGTGGCATGATGCTAGAGGATGTAATAGAGCTTGTTAAAGGAGAACTCTCATGAAAATTGTATTGAGTATCATACTTGCAGTTGTTTTAGGTTTTGCAATATCAGCGCTTCTCGGAATAGTAATTGTTCCTTATCTTCACAAACTTAAATTTGGCCAGACAATCCTTGATATTGGACCAAACTGGCACAAAAATAAGCAGGGCACACCGAC
>JAUNQL010000064.1:0-3087 GCA_030536195.1 Clostridia bacterium
ATTGAGCTTGCTGGGTTTGGATTGTAGTCGATTACTTCACGTATCTTGCCCTCTGTTACAACAGCACCAGCGTCAGCTGCGTAGTATGTCTGCATTGTAGTTGCAGACTTCTCAGCAAGCTTGTACTCGTTGTTCGCTGTGAGGAAGGTAAGTACTGCAAAGATTGTGAGGCAGAGGACTGAGAAGACCATTATGATACTTGCACTACCGATATTGATACCGGAGGACTTGCGTTCATTCTGTTCCATTACTCTACCTCCTTGTCTGGGCTTACAGCCGTTACCATGTCAAAGAGCAATGCGCCAGACTCGTCATACACAGCGACATGCGCCTGTGTGTAGTACTCGTCGGCATGCTCCTCTATGGTCGCATGGTAGGCACCCTGATATTTTTCCTCAAGTGTCCAGTCCTTGTCATAGAAGACAGTGATAACACCGTCGTGCTCTGTGACGTCCGGATAGATTGAAGTAAATTCAGTTCCATCGAGCTTTGATGCTTTCCAGGTCTCAGCGAGACTCTCGGCAGCGAAGCTCGCATTGGTCATATTTCGAGAGAGGTTGGTTTTAACCTTGGCACTCGAGAAGACCTTCATACAGATTGCTGCTGAAAGTGCGAAGAACATCAAAACAATGATGAGCTCCATAAGGAAGAGTGATGACTTAGATCTCTTGTTAATCTTCAATCTCGCCACCTCCTATTCCCGATGCAACATGGAGGGTGACGAAGGCGGTTCTGTCCGTCTCGCCAGTACAGATAACCTTGATGAGGTTATCGTTGGTCTCGAATTCGAGATCCTTTGCTTCGATGATATCAAGGCCAGCATCCAAATCAAAGGTGTTGCCCTTTTCAATCATGATCTCTTTTACGTGACCATCCTTGCAATAGATATATGTTGTGTATGTGGTTCCACCCATTTCCTCGTCAACTGCAAGCGCTTGAACATCATCAACTTTTGTGATGTACACCTTGCCGTTGTCGTCGTAATGGTTGACCTTTGCTGTTATATACGAGAGACATGTGCGTTCTTGATATCTCTCAGTCATAACGCTCTGCGTGTCCTTATAGACACCCGCTCCGCTCATCAGTACGAAGAGTACTGTGATTGCGAATACTGCAAAGAGAACCAACACAAATATTGTATCTACTGTGTAAGCAGTTCTCTTTTTCATCCTGCGGGTACCTCCTCACTTAGATCGATAATATGCATATCCGGCATGATGTTGTCTGCGAAAGCGACATAGCCGATTGCGTATTTATCCTTGTCGTAAGTCAGTCCGTAGTTCTCCTCTAGATACTCAACACTTGCAGGGTAGGCACCCTCGAGTGCGTAGCAGGAAACGACGGCCTTATGGAGGTTTTCTTCGAGTACATTTTTGCTCTCTGCGGCGGAGTTCTTTTCAGCACTGTTAACGCCGTAGATAAAGAAGCCAAAGATGACTACGAAGAACACTATAGATAGGAGATGCCCACGAATTACTTCGAACGCTGAGCGCTTCCTTACTTTAGTTTCCATAAATTCATTACTCCTTGATACTTAACCAATTGTGGTCATGATGCTCATAAGTGGGAGCATTACTGAGAGAAGGATGAGACCAACTACAAGTGACATGATGATAACAAGTGTTGGCTCTACCTTGTTGATGATGGACTCGATGTCCTCGTCTACCTCAGTTTCACTGCGGCGAGCGATCTCGTCCATTACTGTGTCTGCTGTACCGGTCTTGAAACCGATTGAGAGCATACGACAGTACATTGAATTAAATATCTCGGACTTTGCAATTGAGTCTACGAAGAGCTCACCCTGTGCCATGAGCTCACGGCACTTTGCAATACGGCCAAGCATAACAGGGTTCTCTGTTATGCGCTCAACCATGTCAAGTGACTCGTCTGTATCAAGACCAGACGCAAGTGTCATTGCCATGCCATTTGCAAAACGAGCGGATGCGATCTTCTTAGAGATTTTCCTATTGGATGTAATCTTGTTAAAGAAGTTTACAAACCTGAGCGAGAGACTTGGTACAGCGCTGATAAAAACACCGATGATTGCGATTACAACTACTACAGCGAGGATAACTGCTGCGTACTTTGTAATGCCTGTACCAAAGTTCATGATGCTGACAGCAACAGGGCTCATCTCAGCACCAAGCTCACGGAATACATCGTTAAAGATTGGAAGTACCTTAGTAATAAGTACGCCAATAACGAGAAGCAACATAAACATCAATACGAGAGGATAAACCACTGCGTTCTTGATGCTTCTTGTGATTTCAACCTGTCTTGTATAGTAGGATGAAAGTGCGCGAAGCACAGCTTCAAGCCTACCTGTACGAGAACCGATTTCAATCATATCGACAAGATACTTCGGAAAGCAGCCTGCCTCTGAGATTGCCTCCTCGAGGCTCATGCCACCGTCCATCTTGGCATAGAGGCCCTCAAGCATCGCCTTTAAATCCTTATCTGTTTCATCCTGTGCGAGCATGAAGAGACCCTCGTTGAGTGAGATACCTGCCTTGAGGCAGAGTGAGAGTTCCATGCAAAATGATGAAAGGTAAGGTCCATCAAGTTGTTTTATACTCATTGTCGTTCTCCTTTATATCAATAGTAATACATTGCTGAATAAGATCCCTTTGTGGACCAGTCGTACTTGTTGCCACCAGTCGATGCAAAGGTTGGATCCATAAGTTTCCAAGTGTTGCCATTAAACTGGATGATACCGTTTACCCAACCGGTACCAGAAACATAGACTGAAATCCATGCGTGGTATGTGCTGCCGTTTACATAGCCAACACAGACCTTGGTTGGCAGGCCCTGGGTACGTAGCATCGCAGCCATTGTCGATGCGTAATCAAAACAGATGCCTGACTTGGATGACCAAACACTATTCAGGTTTGGTACATACGCCGATGAGGCAACCGAGGATGCCTTGCCGTAGTCGTACTTAAAGTTGTTTACAACATAGTTGTAAATTGCTTCAATTTTCGCCATCTCTGTATCGCAGCCACGGGTCAGCTCAGCGGCGTATGTAACGCACGAAGTGCCTCCACCATAGTTGCAGAAGATGTTAGGTCTATAGAAAGCCACTGTAGA
>JAUNQL010000064.1:3097-3582 GCA_030536195.1 Clostridia bacterium
AGTGAGACATTGATGTCGAGCTTACCCACTACAGTGTAAGATGTGCCACCATCGTTCGCGAGAACGTTAATTGAATATGTGCCATTACCATTGGTGAGTGGCAGTGCCTCCCAATCCCTTGAGAAGATTGGATAAAGTGGCTTGGCACCACCTGGCGCTGTAATCTGGACACGTACGTTGGAATGAGGACCAGCGTACTTGACCATTACATAGCCACTAGCGGTATTGGAGTAGTCGATTGCACTGCCGTCAGAGAAAGTCTCAACCAGTGTGCCAGGTGCAGAGTTATAAATCACCTGTGGCGCGTAGTAGGTGTTGGACTTGGCCTGAGTTGGAGCCGCAGTCTGCTTTGCCTGCGTTGTCTTCTGTTGCTGGCCACCGCCACCGCTGCCTCCTCCGCTCTTAGTTGTGCCACCACCGGACTTGCCAGAGGTGTATGTACCGGTCTTGCCACCGGTACTACCCTGATCGCTGTCCCCCGTTGT
>JAUNQL010000064.1:3592-6200 GCA_030536195.1 Clostridia bacterium
TTGGTTGTGGACTCCTCTTCATCCGAAGATGTCTTCTCAGTGCTTGAGGATTTAGTAGTGAGGTCGGACTTTGTAGTCTCGATGGTCGGCTCATCATCGCTACAAGCGGTGAAGGCAAAGACCATCATACAAAGTGCTAGCAAAACAGTAACAAGACGCATAAGTCTCTTTGCTTGCATATTTAAACCTCTCATATAAGATTTTAAGTGTATACATAATTAATTATAATATTAATAGATGTAAAAATAAAGTACTAAAAAATAGTTGTTTAATACATTTAAAAGTGGTAAGATACCACGGTTTGTGATATAATAAGTGGTAATTTTTAGGAGGGATGAAATGAAGAAACGGCTCTACACAATTCTCGAAGTTATCTTCATCGCCATCTTCGTCTTCGCCCTCTATGAGCTTATCAAAATTGGGATAAGCTACTACCGCGGTGATCAGATTTACAGTGAGGCTCAATCCAAAGTTGAGGAGTCAACCGAGGACGACACGTACCACTTTGAGGTTGACCTTAAGGAACTTCAAAAAATCAATCCCGACATCGTCGGCTGGATTAAGATACCGGACACACCGATTGACTACCCACTCCTCCAGCCAGACAACAACCAGTACTACCTAAAGCACACATACGACAACGTCTACTCTGACTTCGGTAGCATCTTCATTGATTGCTATTGCACCATGGATGACCAAAACACAGTTATCTACGGTCACAACACACGCAATGATTCAATGTTTGGTTCACTTAAGAAGTATAAGGATGACGATTATCTCGCGGCTCATCCTTATGTATATGTTCTCTACGGCGACGTCGAAAAACAGTACGAGATTGTTGATCGTAAAACCGTTGAGGTAACTGATTCAGTTTATAATACCAAGTTCGATGACAAGGAACTTGAGAATGATAAATTCATTACACTGTCCACTTGCACAAGTAGGACAATGACAGAAAGGTTTGTAATCGTAGCAAAAGAGGTTAAAGACGTATGGGCAAAATAGGTTTCGACAACGAAAAATACCTTCAGATGCAATCTGAACATATCGCAAAGCGCATCCAGAGCTTTGGCGGCAAACTCTATTTGGAGTTTGGTGGCAAGCTTTTTGATGACTATCATGCCTCACGTGTACTGCCAGGCTTTAAGCCAGACAGTAAACTTCAGATGCTCCTTCAACTCAAGGACAAGGCAGAAATTGTAATAGCAATCAACGCTGGCGATATCGAAAAGAACAAGGTTCGCGGCGACACAGGCATCACATACGACCTTGAAATTTTACGTCTTATTGACGCATTCAAGAGCATCGGCCTCTATGTTGGCAGCGTAGTACTCACTCGCTACCAGAACCAACCATCTGCCGATGCGTTTAAGAAGCGTCTTGAGAGCCTTGGTGTTGACGTATATCGCCACTACCCTATTGATGGTTATCCATCAAACATCCCACTCATCGTATCCGATGAGGGCTTTGGCAGAAACGACTACATCCACACAACCCGTGAGCTCGTAGTCATCACAGCGCCAGGCCCAGGCAGTGGCAAGATGGCAACATGCCTCTCTCAGCTCTACCACGACAACAAGCGCGGCATCAAGTCAGGTTATGCCAAGTTCGAGACATTCCCAATTTGGAACCTCCCACTCAAGCATCCTGTAAACCTCGCATACGAGGCAGCAACAGCTGACCTTGATGACGTCAACATGATTGACCCATATCACCTCACCGCCTATGGTATTCAGACAGTTAACTACAACCGTGACGTAGAGGTATTCCCAGTCCTCAATGCAATCTTTGAGGAGATCTCTGGTGAATCACCATACAAGTCACCAACTGACATGGGTGTTAACATGGCCGGCAACTGCATCATCGATGACGATGCATGTATAGCCGCTGCCAACCAGGAAATTATCCGCAGGTATTACAAGGCCCTCGTTGATAAGAAGAAGGGCGTTGTTGATAACGATCTCGTAATGAAGCTCGAGATGATAGTAAAGCAGGCAGGACTTACCCAGGACGACCGTGAGGTCATCGCTGTATCGCTTGCCAAGTCCCGTGACAACGGCGGACTCCCTGCATCAGCAATAGAGCTTCCAAACGGTCACATAGTAGCCGGTCGTACAACCGATTTGCTCGGCTCATGTTCCGCAGTGCTTCTCAACGCACTCAAGGAACTCGCCGGCATTGGCGATGAGGTCCACCTCATCCCACCTATGGTTTTCGAGCCTATCCAGGCTCTCAAGACCGACACACTCGGCAGCAAGAACCCACGCCTCCACTCCGATGAGACGCTTATAGCGCTCTCAATCGCTGCGGCGACTGACGAGAACGCTGCCAAAGCGATGAAGTGTCTTGACGGCCTTCGCGGTTGCGAGGCCCACACGACCGTCATCGTCTCAAACGTCGATGCTGAGATTTACAAGAAACTTGGCATCAATCTCACATGTGAACCGGAGTATGAGTACAACACACTCTTCCACAAGTAAGCAAAATTAAAGCCCTAACTCAAATGAGTTAGGGCTTAATTTATGTCTCTTTATCAAAATCCATCATTTTCATTATTCGCGTCTTAAAGAAGAAGACGGAAACTGTCAGTGACATAACCTCCGCAATT